>NZ_JAVQNT010000001.1:0-27964 GCF_031799075.1 Acinetobacter sp. V91_7 | reverse complement strand
GCCAGCTCATTATTCTAAACACCCTCAACTTTACAGTTGAGGGTGTTTTTTTATGCTTGGAAAAGGGGAGTAATGCTTTAACTGCCTAAAAATGATATTTTTAGCCCATAACTCCCTTCTATTTTTTGAAATATACCTATGCAATGGATATTGGTTAAAACGTTCTCTTTTCCTTATGAAGCTCAAATTGCAAAAACTCAGTTAGAAGCTTTTGGTATTCCCGTATATATTGAAAATGAACACACTATTAATATGGATTGGTTTTATTCCAATGCTTTAGGTGGAGTTCGTCTATTAGTTCCAGCAGACTATGTTGAGGAATCAAAGGCTCTTCTTGAGAAGGACTTTAGTGATGAGTTAGAGCAAAAATTTGGAAAGAATAAAGAATGTTGCCCTTATTGTGGAAGTCGAGATATAGAAGCTTATACAAAAGGGAAAAAATCAACTTTTTTAGCTTTCATGTTCTTTGGTCTACCTTTATTCTCTTTTAAAGATGGTAGTAGATGTAAGAGGTGTCAATCTTTTTGGAGTTGATCATTATTTTAATTTATATGTTTGGGTGATGAAGAGAAAATAAATTCTACAAAATGATAAAAAATTGAAGTATTAAGAAGAATATTCTAAAAAATTAGAACGAGAAAAAGGAAAATAGGTATGGAATATAAAGGAAGTTGTTATTGTGGTCAGGTTAAATTTATTGTGGTATCAGAGGCATTATCTTGTAACTGTTCAATCTGTCAAAAGAAAGGCGCCTTATTTTGGTTCTTACCGAGTAATCAAGTTACGGTTTCTTTTGAATCTTTAGATATTTTAGCGAATTACACTTTTAATAAACATGTGATTAATCATCATTTCTGCAAAAATTGTGGTATTCACCCTTATGCTCAAGGTACAGACGCAAAGGGTAATGCTATCTTTGCTATTAATGTTCGATGCATAGATGATATGGATTTAGAAAAAATAAATTATTTTGATGGGCGTTCAGCTTAATAAATATAAGGATTTATCCAATGGTAATTAAAAAGCAATTAGCTCCAAAGCAAATAGAAACACTGATTGAGCTACTAAAAAATAGATTTGAAAAGAATTCACATCGCCATAGAGAAATAGAATGGCCGAGTGTGCAGACTAAACTAATTAAATCTCCTGACAAACTATGGTCATTGCAAGAAATGGAAAATACGGGAGGAGAGCCTGACGTGGTGGCTTATGAGCAGCAGAGTGATGAATATTTGTTTATGGATTGCTCTCCTGAGACACCAAAAGGCCGTAGAAGTCTTTGTTATGATCGTGAAGCTTTAGAGTCTAGGAAAGATCACCCACCTAAAAATAGTGCAATCGATATTGCTGTAGAAATGGGAGTCGAACTTCTAACAGAAGAGCAATATCATCAATTACAAAAGTTAGGTGAGTTTGATCTTAAAACATCAAGTTGGCTTGCAACTCCAGATGAGATTCGCCAACTAGATGGAGCACTTTTTGCTGACCGTCGTTATGGCCGTGTTTTTGTTTATCATAATGGTGCACAATCGTATTACGCGGTTCGTGGATTTCGTTGCTGTTTAAGAGTATAGACTTTGCATTTTAATAAGAATAATTGGGTTTGATGTTTTATGCCAAGAAATTGGAGATTCTTGCAACTTTTGATTGATGCCAAACATGCCAAGATATGCCTTGGAATTAAATAAAAAACATTAGGATATCTCTAAAAATGCAATCCAACCCAATTTACTATAATGAACAACACATTGCTTTTGCTGATAATGTTCGTCGATTTGTACAAAAAGAAATGGCACCTTTTGTCAATGAGTGGGATGAAGCCGAGACATTTCCAAGAGAACTATACAAGAAAGCTGCTGAGATTGGTTTATTAGGATTAGGGTTTTCTGAAGAATATGGTGGTATTCCAGATGCTGATCCATTCTATTCATTGCTGGCTGGTGTCGAAATGGCGAAGGCTGGCTCTGGTGGAGTACATATCTCATTGATGGTACATACCATTGGTGCACCACCGATTCAGCATTTTGGTAGTGAAGAATTAAAGGCTAGAGTTCTCCCGAGTATTATTTCTGGTGAGAAAATTTCTGCCTTAGCCATTACTGAACCAAGTGGTGGGTCAGATGTTGCTGCACTTCAGACTAAGGCTGTGCGAGAGGGTGATTATTATATTGTTTCTGGTGAGAAAACCTTTATTACTTCAGGAATTCGTGCTGATTATTACACCGTTGCGGTGCGTACAGACCCGACTAAATCGGGTGCTGAAGGTATTTCGATGTTGCTGATTGATGCCCAGAGTGAAGGAATCACTAAAACACCTTTAAAGAAAATGGGGTGGTGGGCTTCAGATACAGCACATTTGCATTTTGACCAAGTTAAAGTGCCTGTATCAAATCTTTTAGGTAAAGAAAATGCTGGTTTTAAAGTAATTATGAATAACTTTAATATGGAGCGTTTTTTCTTAGGTGTAGTGGCTTATGGTTATGCACTGGTGTGTTATGAAGAAGCTTTAGATTGGGCCCAGCAACGTAAAACATTTGGTAAGCGATTAATTGATCATCAAGTAGTTCGTCATAAGTTGGTGGATATGGCGACACAATTGACCTCAACACGGGCATTACTTGAAGAAACTGCATGGAAAATGACTCAACCTAAGTTGCAGGGGCCAGAGCTCGTAGCTCAAATTTCAATGCTTAAAAATGTTGCTACACGTACTATGCAATTTTGTGCTGACGCAGCTGTACAAACATTGGGTGGTATGGGCTTTATGCGTGGAACTAAGTCTGAACGTATTTATCGTGAAGTGAAGGTCAATATGATTGGCGGTGGCGCTGAAGAAATCATGAAAGATTTGATTAGTAAGCAGTTGGGTTATTAATTTTTGATAAGGTGGTGATTGTGCCACCGCATCTCATTCATAAGTTTATTGAAATGCTTCAATCCAGTCATAATTTAAAATCGCCCAACGTTCATGATCTTTCCACTCTTTTCCACCTACTCGAAGATATTGTCGAGAAAAGCCTTCTTTGATAAAACCTGCATTTGCAACCAGATGAATTGAAGCAATATTTTCAGGTTGTATGTTTGCTTCAAGTCTATGCAAGTTTAAATTTTCAAATGCCTCTTTGAGTAATAACTTTAGACCCTCTTTCATATATCCTTGGCCTCGATATGGATGAAATACTTCATAACCTAAGTAAGCCGAGTGAAAATAACCTCTGATAATATTAGAGATATTAAAAGTTCCTACAATTGTATGGTCTTTCTCTAAACAAACGAAATAACGATGTTCTTGTGCTAGGTAGTGTTGAAAGTCAGAGGGTGGATATGTCCACGGTTGATGTAATTGAACACTGCGCTCATAAGTTTCTTTAATTTCAGCCAAGTCATTTATTTGAGGTTTACGTAAATAGACTGAACTCATTTCAAAGCCATCTCCCAAACCATTTCGGTCAGTTCATCAATTTTGACCTTACCTTCAGGTTTATACCAAGTTACCGTCCATGAAATCGCCCCACCAACTAAACGTCGCCAAATAAAGGCATCATGCTTTATCTTGCCCTTTTTGCGTAACCTTTCAATAACATCTAACCAAATTTGCTCATATTCATTACGCATTTCCAATAGATAATCTTGTTTTTCTTTTGAAAGAGCAAACCATTCATAAACCAACACAGCCATGGCAGCACCTGTATCTCCAGTAATCGAGATGAGTTCTGCTTTAATTAGGGCACGTAATTGTTGCTCTGGATCTGTAGATTGAGTTGCTGCATCTTCTAAACGGGCTAGGTTATAAATGATGGTTTGCTCCATCACATGGGCAAGGATGTCATCTTTACTTTTGAAGTGATGGAACAAACTCCCCGATTGAATACCAATAAATTGAGCTAGTTCACGGACAGTAGTTTTGTCATAGCCTTGTTTGTGAAATAGGTACGCGGCACCTTGTAATAAACGACCACGTGGGCTGTCATCAAAGCAAGAGATATTTGGAATCTGTTCAATTGAAGTAGCAATCATGCGTGCGGTTTGACCCTTTAAATAAAATGAATACTGAAATTTTTTGCTAAATCTCACCATATTTCAGAATGATTATCGATTTTGGAAGATTTGGTCAACATCACAATAACATTTTGCTCTTTACAAACCAAGCGCTTGCTTGGTAATGTTGAGACTAATTTTTAAACAGAACAACGAGAAATAAGATGGCAAGTAATCAACAGGATGATGAGCGTGTCGTAAAGATAGGTTGTGCCTCCGGATTTTGGGGGGATACCAATACTGCTGCTTTTCAATTGGTGCATTTAACCGATATTGATTATTTGGTTTTTGATTATTTGTCAGAAATTACGATGTCGATTATGGCAAAAGCGAAAATGGTAGAGCCAAAACATGGTTATGCCTTAGACTTTGTTAGTCGAGTAATGGCACCTCTACTTAAAAAAATTGCAGAAAAAAAGATTAAGGTGATTAGTAATGCAGGTGGGGTAAATCCGCTTGCTTGTCGGGATGCTTTGCAAAAAATAATTAGTGAATATGGTTTAAACCTGAAAGTGGCTGTGGTTTTAGGTGATGATCTTTTAGCAAAGCAAGAACAGTTCAAACAACAAAATATTCAAGAAATGTTTAGCAACGAGCGTTTGCCAGATCAGGTGGCGAGCAGTAATGCTTATTTAGGTGCTGTGGCCATTCGCGATGCCTTGAACTTAGGTGCAGATATTGTGATTACGGGCCGTGTTGTAGATTCGGCTGTAGTGCTTGCTCCTTTGCTTCATGAATATCAGTGGTCGCTCGATGACTATGACAAGTTGGCGCAAGGATCATTGGCAGGACACGTGATTGAATGTGGCGCTCAATGTACAGGCGGTAATTTTACCGATTGGCGTTTGGTTCAAGGCTTCGACAATATGGGTTTTCCTGTGGTTGAAGTCAGTGAGGACGGCTCATTTGTAGTCACTAAACCGCAAGGTACAGGTGGATTGGTTTCTACCGCAACAGTTGCAGAGCAAATCGTGTATGAAATTGGCAATCCACAAGCCTATTTATTACCAGATGTGATTGCTGATTTTAGTCAGGTGCACCTAGAACAAATTAGTGAACATCGAGTGCGTGTGACTGGTGCAACAGGGCAAGCACCTACAGCACAATATAAAGTGAGTGCAACTTATCCTGATGGCTATCGGGTTTTAGTTAGTTTTCTAATCGCAGGGCGTGAAGCACCACAAAAAGCGCAAGTCATTGCCGATGCCATTTTAACTAAATGTGAGCGTGTGTTGGCCATGCGTTCAGTACCTCCTTTTAGTGAAAAATCTGTTGAAATTTTAGGCATCGAAAGTACTTATGGCGCACATGCCCAAGCATTAAATAGCCGCGAAGTGGTCGTCAAAATAGCTGTAAAGCACATGTTTAAAGAAGCTTGTATGTTCTTTGCATCTGAAATTGCACAGGCTTCAACAGGAATGGCTCCAGCCTTAGCGGGAATCGTTGGAGGACGGCCTAAGGCATCTCCAGTGATTAAGTTATTTTCATTTTTAATTGATAAAAATCAGGTCAATGTGGAAGTTGATTTTGATGGGAAACGTTATCCGGTTGAGATTCCTCAAGGAATTTCTACACAGCAATTCAATACCTTTGCAGCAGGTGAAACAGCAGTTTATCAAGCAGATGAAGTAGAAGTCCCTTTAATTGAAATTGCACATGCTCGTAGTGGTGATAAAGGCAATCATAGCAATATTGGGGTGATTGCGCGTAAAGCAGAATATTTACCTTGGATTCGTGCAGCACTCACAGAGCAAGCTGTTGCAAGCTATATGCAACATGTTTTGGATGCTGAAAAAGGACGAGTAATTCGTTATGAATTGCCGGGTTTAAATGCGTTGAATTTTATGTTGGAAAATGCCTTGGGTGGTGGCGGTGTTGCAAGCCTGCGTATTGACCCACAAGGCAAAGCATTTGCTCAACAATTATTGGATATGCCTGTAAAAGTTCCGGCAAATCTTTTAGAAAAATAAAATGAATGGATGAAATAAAGATGAGTTATCAATCAATTTTTAGACCTGATGCCTTTACCAATAAAGTCATTATTGTGACCGGTGGTGGCTCAGGAATTGGTCGCTGTACTGCACATGAGCTTGCCGCGTTAGGGGCTCAAGTCGTAATTACAGGACGAAAAATTGAAAAACTGGAAAAAGTAAGCCAAGAAATTACAGAGGATGGCGGACTCGTTCATTTTGTTGTGTGTGATAACCGAGAAGAAGAACAAGTGAAGAATATGATTGCTGAAGTGATTGAGAAGTTCGGCAAGCTTGATGGTTTAGTTAATAATGCGGGCGGTCAGTTTCCTTCGGCGTTAGAGAATATCTCTGCGAACGGCTTTGATGCAGTCGTGCGTAATAATCTGCATTCAACTTTCTATTTAATGCGTGAAGCTTATAACCAATGGATGGCAAAACATGGTGGCAGTATTGTCAACATGACTGCCGATATGTGGGGCGGCATGCCAGGAATGGGGCATTCAGGTGCTGCACGTTCGGGGGTTGATAACTTAACCAAAACAGCATCGGTCGAGTGGGGGAAATCTGGCGTTCGAGTGAATGCTGTAGCGCCGGGTTGGATTGTTTCATCAGGCATGGATAATTATAGCGGTGATTTTGCCAAGGTGATTATTCCAAGTCTTGCTGGCAATGTACCTCTAAAGCGTATGGGAACCGAGTCGGAAGTCTCATCAGCAATTTGCTATTTGTTATCTGATGCTGCGGCTTTTGTCTCTGGTGTGACCTTACGTATTGATGGGGCCGCATCACAAGGAACACGAATGTATCCGCTAAGCGATGCGACAAATAGCGAATCTTATAACGGTTTCCATCGTGCGTTTATCCCTGAAATTTTTAAAAAAGATAAGACTGAAAAAGCCGAGCAAAACAATAATTCAGGCTTGGAGTGAGGAATAAAGAATGACCATTCTCCAATCTGAAATTGCTGTAGGTAGTGAACAGTATCAAAAGAATAAAGATGCTCTACTTGCTCAGTTGAGTGAGGTCCGTGCAATTCAGCAAAAAAGTATTGATAAATCATACGCCGCTAAACCAAAGTTCGATAAAAAAGGCAAAATTTTGCCGCATGAACGTGTGCGGTTATTGCTAGATGCCGACTCTCCTTTCATCGAACTTTGTGGTTTGGTTGGCTATAACATGCATGATGATAAAGATGGCTCGGAAGCTGGGGGCGGGGTGATTGCTGGCATTGGTTTTGTTAGTGGTGTGCGTTGCCTAGTCTCTGCAAGTAATAGTGCAATTAAGGGAGGAACTATGTCGCCCATGGGTGTACAGAAAACCTTACGCTTGCAAAAAATTGCCTTAGAACAAAAACTTCCGCTGATTACGCTAACCGAAAGTGGTGGCGCTAACTTAAATTATGCAGCAGAAGTATTTACCTACGGTGGTATGACCTTTGCCAATCAGGCACGCCTTTCTGCAGAAGGTATTCCACAACTGGCTGTTGTACATGGTAATGCGACAGCAGGTGGTGCTTATCAACCTGGGCTTTCTGATTATGTCATTGCGGTACGTAAACAAACCGAAATGCTTCTTGCAGGTCCACCGTTACTTCTGGCTGCCACGGGTGAAGTTGCTACAGCGGAGGAATTGGGTGGAGCGGAAATGCACTCTCAAATTGCTGGAACCGCTGAATATTTGGCAGAAAATGATGCCGATGGTATTCGACTTGCACGTGAAATTTTTGAGCATCTGAACTGGAAAGAACAGATCAAACCAGTTGATGCAGTCTATAAAGAACCTCGTTACGATGCCGATGAATTATTGGGTGTGATTCCAAGTGATCCTAAACAACCATTCGATATGAAAGAAGTGGTAGCCCGAATTGTTGATGATTCAGATTTTCTTGAATTTAAACAGGAATATGATGATTTAACGGTTTGTGGCTGGGCAAAAATTGGTGGCTTGCATATCGGTATTATCACCAATAATGGTCCGATTCCCCCTCAAGGTGCGGCGAAAACAGCTCAGTTTATTCACCTGTGTGAACAGACACAGCGTCCGCTATTGTTCTTGCATAACACCACTGGTTTTATGGTGGGTACCGATGCAGAGCAAAACGGTATTATCAAACATGGTTCAAAATTAATTCAAGCTGTTGCCAATTGTACCGTGCCGAAAATTTCGATTGTGGTAGCTGGGTCGTATGGAGCTGGCAACTATGCGATGTGTGGACGTAGTTTATCGCCAGACTTTATTTTTGCTTGGCCAAACTCGCATGTTGCTGTAATGGGCGCCGCTCAGGCTGGAAAAGTCTTACGTATTGTGGCAGAAGGCAAGCAAAAAGCTTCAGGTCAGGAGCCTAATCCACAAATGCTCGATTTTCTGGAGCAAAGTACAGCCATGAAATTGGAACAACAGTCTACCGCACTTTTCAACACTGCCATGTTGCATGACGACGGCATTATTGACCCGCGAGATACCCGAAAATTACTGATTTTCCTTTTACAAACCATTTATGAAGCACAGCAGCGGACATTGAATCCAAGCCGTTTTGGGGTGTCTCGCTTTTAAGCAACTTTTACCGCAATTAAAAAAATTATCAGGAAGAATGTAATGAAATTTACTGCCGAACATGAAGCATTACGCCGTACAGCTCGTCAATTTGTTGAAAATGAGCTAAATCCGAATATTCCAGAATGGGAAGAGGCGGGTCGTTTCCCGATTCATGATGTATTTAAAAAGATGGGTGACCTTGGTTTATTAGGGATTTGTAAGCCTGAAGAAAATGGTGGTTTAGCTTTAGATTATTCTTATAACCTTGTTGTTGCCGAGGAAATTGGCCGTGCAGCTTGTGGGGGCGTGCCCTTAGCAATTGGTGTACAAACCGATATGGCAACACCAGCTCTCGCACGTTTTGGTCGTAAAGAATTACGTGATGAGTTTTTAACACCAGCCATTGCTGGGGAATATGTGGCATCGATTGCTGTATCTGAAGTTCATGCTGGTTCTGATGTGGCGGCAATTAAAACTACGGCTAAAAAAGATGGTGATGATTATGTGATTAACGGCAGCAAAATGTGGATTACCAACTCATTACAAGCCGACTTTTTCTGCCTTTTAGCCAACACTTCTGATGATAAACCACACGTCAATAAATCGATGATTATTGTACCCGCAAAAACTAAAGGCATCAGTTTTTCAGAACCTCTCAATAAATTAGGAATGCGTTCAACCACTACAGCACAAGTTTATTTAGATAACGTGCGTGTACCGCAGCGTAATTTAGTCGGTGCAGAAGGCATGGGTTTTATGATGCAGATGATGCAATTTCAGGAAGAGCGTCTGTGGGCATGTGCCAATTCGATTGGAGGATTGGAAACATTAATTCAAAAAACCATTGCCTATACCAAAGAGCGTACCACTTTCGGTCAGCCACTCATCAATAATCAATATATCCATTTCCGCTTTGCTGAACTTATGACTGAAGTGGAAGCACTAAAAGCATTAACCTACCAAGCGTGTGAACAGCATATTGCCGGTGAAGATGTCAGCATGCTGGCTTCAATGGCAAAACTGAAATCAGGACGTTTAACCCGCGAAGTGGCAGATAGCTGTTTGCAATATTGGGGTGGCAATGGCTTTATGTGGGATAACCCTGCATCTCAGCTTTACCGTGACGGCCGCTTAGGTTCTATTGGTGGTGGAGCCGATGAGATTATGTTGGGGATTATTTGCAAACTTATGGATATCTTGCCAAAAAAACAAAAATAAGGAATAAGCCATGACACTTTCCAAATCTCTACAAGCTTTAGATATTGATGACAGCATTCAATTAGAACAGGACGGTAGTATTTTATACCTCTGGTTAAACCGACCAGAGAGCCGTAATGCCATGAATTTGAATATGGTTAATGCGATTCAACAGGTCTTTGCTGCTATTCAAGATGATCTTTCGATTCGTGCGGTCATCATCCGTGGTGAAGGAGGAACTTTTTGCGCAGGTGGTGATATTAAAGATATGGCAGCTTTGAGAGTTGAAGCGAGCAATATCGGTAGCCTACAACCTTATGCTGATTTTAACCGCCGTTTTGGTGCCATGCTTGAACAAGTTGAAACCGCCCCACAGACGGTTGTGGTGATTTTAGAAGGGGCTGTTCTAGGCGGAGGTTTTGGTCTGGTATGTGTTTCCGATGTTGCGATTAGCCGTGACAATGCCCAGTTTGGATTGCCTGAAACTGGGCTAGGAATAATTCCTGCGCAGATTGCTCCTTTTGTAGTGAAGCGTATTGGTCTAACTCAGGCTAGACGACTTGCTTTGTTGGGGATGCGTTTTGAAGGACCTACGGCGCTCAGTGTCGGAGTAGTCCATCAGATTGCTCATAATGAATTAGAGCTAGAGCAGGAATTACAGGAAACTATTCAGCAAATTAAACGCGCTGCACCACAAGCTTCACGTGTGACGAAAGCACTATTACATCGAACACTCAATGAACCATTGAATCATTTGCTTGATGATGCTGCACAACAATTTGCTCAAGCGGTTGGTGGTGTTGAAGGGCAAGAGGGAACGATGGCTTTTATTCAAAAACGGTTGCCGAATTGGGCCGATGAGCAATAAAAGATAAGGATAAAAACAATGAAATTTTCAAAAGTACTGGTTGCCAATCGTGGTGAAATAGCAGTTCGGGTGATGCAGACAGCAAAGGCAATGGGTTATCAAACTGTGGCGGTCTATTCCGATGCAGACCGTAATGCTCGCCATGTGCAAGAAGCTGATGAAGCAGTTTATATTGGAGCTTCTAAAGTATCTGA
This sequence comes from Acinetobacter sp. V91_7, assembly GCF_031799075.1. Lineage (NCBI taxonomy): Bacteria > Pseudomonadati > Pseudomonadota > Gammaproteobacteria > Moraxellales > Moraxellaceae > Acinetobacter > Acinetobacter sp. V91_7. Next base: position 17,159 of record NZ_JAVQNT010000001.1, on the reverse strand, counting down.
ATCTTATCTTTCAATTACCAAAATTATAGAAGCTTGCAAAAAAACAGGCGCGGATGCTGTACACCCAGGTTATGGCTTTTTGTCAGAAAATACCGATTTTGCTCAGGCCTGTATCGACAATCAAATTACTTTTATCGGTCCAACAGCTTCGGCAATTGAGTTGATGGGAAGTAAACGACTTTCAAAAATTGCCATGATTGAAGCGGGTGTACCTTGTGTGCCGGGCTACGAGGGAGATCGTCAAGACCTTGAATATTTGGCTACACAAGCAGAGCAAATTGGTTATCCGCTAATGGTGAAAGCTTCTGCTGGCGGTGGTGGTCGTGGTATGCGTTTGGTTCAGCAGTCATCCCAGCTTGTAGAGGCTTTACAAACTGCACGTTCAGAAGCTGAAAATGCATTTGGTTCAGGTGAGCTTATTTTAGAAAAAGCAGTGATTGCGCCGCGCCATGTTGAAATTCAAGTTTTTGGTGATACGCATGGCAATTATGTATATTTGTTCGAGCGCGATTGTTCGATTCAACGCCGTCACCAAAAGGTTGTAGAAGAAGCACCTTGCCCAGTCATGACACCCGAACTGCGTCAGCAAATGGGAGAGGCCGCTGTTGCTGCTGCCAAAGCATGTGCTTACGTAGGCGCGGGAACTGTTGAGTTTTTGCTTGATGCATCTGGTGCATTTTACTTTTTAGAAATGAATACACGCTTGCAGGTTGAGCATCCGGTCACTGAACTTATTACAGGATTAGATTTGGTCGAATGGCAATTGCGTGTCGCCAATGGCGAGCATTTACCATTGCAACAACATGAATTGTCTATCAAGGGCCATGCAATTGAAGTCCGTTTATATGCTGAAGATCCACGTCAAGATTTTTTGCCGCAAACAGGTCAAGTTCTACGTTGGAAGCCCACAATTTTGCCAAATGTACGAATTGATCATGGCATGTTAGCAACAGATGAAGTTAGCCCTTTCTACGACCCGATGGTGGCTAAAGTGATTGCATACGGTAAAACTCGAGAGGATGCGATTCGTCTGCTGGCTCGTGTTGTAGATGATTGTGTTTTGTTGGGCGTGAACAGCAATAAACAGTTCTTGGTTAATTTATTACGTCATCCGATCGTTGTCGCTGGTGATACGAATACCGCATTCATTCAACAGCATTTTCAAGATGACGACAGCTTACACTCTCAGGTTTTATCTTTAGAAACCTTGGCTATTGCCGCGGCATTATTTAGCCAAAGTAAAGGTACTGCGGTGTGGCAAACTGGACTTGGTGTTCCATTACCCTTAAAAATAAAATATGACGATCAGCAAATCCAGTTACAGCTTTCATCTGTAAATAACACATTCACGGTACAGCTCTGTGATCAAACTGTTTGTATTGAAGTCATTGAAAAGACAGACGAGCAGCTAACGTATTTTGTTGATGGTATACGCCGCCGTGTTCAATATGTTTTAGACGGTGATCAGCTTTATTTAGATCGAGACAATGGCAATGTTGCGATTCGCAATGTGACTTACGCTGCTCCAGAAACGGCTGATGTTACGGGAGATGGTAAAATTCGTGCGCCTATGGATGGTGCTGTGATTAATATCTTGGTCAATAAAGGCGATCAAGTCGTGAAAGGGCAAACCTTACTGGTACTTGAAGCTATGAAGATCCAGCAACAGATTAGATCTGATGTCGATGGTGTAGTCGAAGATATTTTAGGACAGCAAGGGCAACAAGTAAAAAAACGGCAAATGTTATTTACTATTCAAACTTAAGAGAAGAGTAATTTTCGTTACCGTTAACTACTATTTATTGATTTATAGAAGATGATTATTTAAATCAAAAAAAGGGAACATACGTTCCCTTTAATTATAAAAAACAAAATTAGACAAGCTGAGTATAAATACAATAGAGGTAGCCCAAAATTGCTAAAGCAACAACAGGGGCAATAATTTTTGACCATGTTGGTACAGAAATCTCGGCAGCTTGTTCTTCAATATGCATGTCATCATGATGAGGTTGGGCTTGGTGAACCATTTGGTTGAACTCCTTCATTGTTGTATCCAATGATAGCTCTTCTTGTTCCACAGGTTTAGAACCAATTAATTCATTTAGGTGGTTTGTTGACCAAACCCAATCTTCTGCCTGACCTGATAAATGTTCTATTTGGCCTAAAATTAATTCTTTTAGGCCATTATGCCCAAAACCACCAGTTTCATCGAGCTGGTTAAGTTCTGCCAATTGCAAAGTTAAAATTTCAGAAATACTCTGTTCTAATTCTGAATTTTTTAAAGTTGACTGGTTATGCTTAGAAGTTGTTAAATGGCGAGCAACTTCCTGAATATAAAGTGGATCTGCCGATTTTACTTCATGATAAATCTTATTGTCATCTTGGCGCCATAAACTAATCAGTTTTCCAAGCGTAAGAATATTCACCTCATCAATCAGTTTATTTTTTTCATTAACTGGATATTGATTTAAAAGCTGAGGCTTTTGAATTTTTATCTGCTCAGCAAAGTATTGGACTAAATCAAATGCCATGCTTTCTTCCTCTAAATTTAATCTAAAATTCTTAACGTTGGTTTTTTCTTGGTCGATGTTGTGTCAGCTTCTTGTACTTCTGGCTCTGCTATATTTTCTACAGGCGCTACATTGGCATATTCTTCAGGATCAAAGAATAAACCTTGCCCATTCTCACGTGCATAAATACCTAAAACTGCTTGAATAGGTACATAAATGTCTTTCGATGCCCCCCCGAAACGGGCAGAAAAAGTAATGGCTTCATTAGCAATAAGAAGTTGATGGACAGCATGAGGTACGATATTTAAAACGATCTGCCCATCTTTAACAAATTGCTGTGGAACATCTGTATGTGGCTGTGTCGCATCCACTAATAGATAAGGAGTAAGCTGGTTATCACAAATCCATTCATAGATTGCACGAGCAAGATAAGGACGTGTAGGGGTTAAATCAATAGGTTGCTCAGACATATCACACTATTCCATATTTAATAGTTCATTGTAACGGTTTTTCTCTTGAGCCGTCATTGATTTAGCAAAAGAAGGCCTCTCAAAGATACGTTTACAATACAAAAGTATCGGTCGGCAGTGCTGTCTCGGTAAATCGATTCCCATGCTGTTTAGCCTTAAGAAAATAGGGGCAAGCATACAGTCCAAGATTGTGAAATTTTCAGACATAAAATAGGGGAAATGCTGAAATAGGGGAGTAAGTGAAATTAAAGTTTCACGTAATTCTTTTTGAGCTTTTTGCTTTTGTTCGACATTTAAAGAATCAGCATGCTTTAACATCTGATCTGCTAATTTGAACCAGTCGTTTTCAAGTCTCCATATATATTGACGCTGCTCTGCACGCATCATTGGCGCATCTGCGTAAAGCTTACCTTGGCGATAACGATCATCTAAATATTCAGCAATAATAGGCGCTGAAAATAATTTAAGGTTTTGCTCGACCAACATCGGCAATTGGTTATAAGGATTTAAGCTTGCTAAATCTTCGTCTTCATGGTCAGTTACGATCAATTGATATTTGATTTGCTTTTCTGCTAATAAGAAACGAATCCAGTGAGAACGGAAATCATCAGCATGACTGTAAAGGGTAATCCCCTGAATAGAGGTGTTTTCGACCGACATATCACAAGACGACGTGGTTGAGTGAATCGATTAGGATACTAAAAATGCTCTAGGAAATCACGGTTCTAACGAGATAGTTTGTTTATATTTATAAGTTTGCATTTTATTGTTCTATTTTCATAATAAAAAAGCCTTGGAAAAATCCAAGGCTTTTTGTCCAACTCGATAAACGAATTAACGTTTAGAGAATTGAGGACGTTTACGAGCTTTACGTAAACCAAGTTTCTTACGTTCAACTTCACGAGCATCACGAGTAACGAAACCAGCTTGACGAAGAACAGGTTTTAAAGTTTCGTCAGCAGCGATAAGCGCACGAGTAATACCGTGACGGATCGCGCCAGCTTGACCACCAATACCACCACCTTTAACAGTGATGTAAAGGTCAAACTTTTCAGTAACTTCTAAAAGTTCTAAAGGTTGACGAACAACCATACGAGCAGTTTCACGACCGAAATATTGCTCTAAAGTACGGTTGTTAATAACGAGTTTGCCTGTACCAGCTGACAAGAAAACACGTGCAGTTGCGGTCTTACGGCGACCTGTACCATAATTAGTAGCCATGTGCTGTATCCCTTAGATGTCCAAAACTTGTGGCTGTTGAGCAGCATGCGGATGCTCAGTACCAGCGTACACTTTCATTTTTTTGATCATTGCATAACCAAGAGGACCTTTTGGTAACATGCCTTTAACTGCTTTTTCAAGAACAGCTTCAGGCTTGTGAGCAATTAACTTCTCGAAGTTAGTCTCACGGATACCACCAGGGAAACCAGTATGGCGATAATATTTCTTATCAAGTGCTTTTTTACCAGTCACTTGAACTTGTTCAGCATTAATCACAACGATGTAATCGCCAGTGTCAACGTGAGGAGTATAAGAAGTTTTGTGCTTACCGCGTAAACGACGAGCGATTTCAGTCGCAAGGCGACCTAAAGTTTTGCCAGAAGCATCAACAACATACCAGTCATGTTGAACTTCAGCTGGCTTAGCGCTGAGAGTTTTCATTAAACCACTACCTATTATAGTTGGTTTGGACTATGGAATCTGTCCAAACAAAAGGAGCCGAAATTCTAAACGAGATTACCTAAAATCACAAGAATAATTTGATGTAAGTTTCCTTGATCAATAAGTGGTTTATATTTTTAATTGAGGGATTTAATTTAAAATGAAAAACTACATTTTTTGATGTGCTATGTTGATACTGACCTGAATAAAGGGGGGGGGGACGTGTCCAAAATCATACAATTTTTTATGGGGTGGATGGCAATATTAGTTTGCTTGCATCTTATTCTTCTTAATGGATTTTGTCTTTATTATGGTTTTAGTGGGTTGGTTGGTGTGGCTTTGATCAGTCTTTATATGCATGCTACGCCGTTACCTTACATATTATATCTATTGGGTGGAATAGGATTTTGCTTTATTGCGCAAGAAAATTTTGTGCGAATCAATTGGCTTTTGGGCAAATGGTTAATGATCGTGGGATTATTGAGTTTGATAGCCATAATCGTATCTGAAATTGCTCATTGTTTTGGTTGGTTAGAGGCTAGATTTAGTCTTAATCATCGAATCCATAATATATAAATTGAGTTGAGTATGAGTCATCCTTTATATGTCACTTCCGGTGAGCCGGCTGGTATTGGTCCAGATATTTGCTTGAGCTTGGCTAAGCGAGTTGATGAACGCCCACTTGTTATTTTGGGTGACCGGAATCTATTAGAACAACGTGCCCAGAAACTCGGGATAGATATTCAATTTCTAGAATATACGGGACAAGCTGAATCGTCGTCTTCAGGTGAACTTTATATAGAGCATGTACCTTTAGAAACGGCGGTTGTTGATGGGCAATTAAACTCAGCTAATGCTGCTTATGTATTAGAACAATTACGCCGTTCAGCTGATTATGCAATGTCTGGTAAAAGTGTGGGTGTAGCCACTGCTCCTGTGCAAAAGTCGGTCATTAACGATGCAGGTATTTTGTTTAGTGGGCACACTGAATACTACCAAGAATTTGCAGGTGTAGAGCGTGTCGTTATGATGCTTGCGACTAAGACCTTACGTGTTGCTTTGGCTACTACACATTTGCCCTTAAGAGATGTTGCAGATGCAATTACCAAAGAGCGTTTGCATCAGGTCATTGATATTTTATTACATGATTTAAGAACTAAATTTAAGATTATGGATCCGCGCGTACTTGTTTGCGGATTAAATCCTCACGCGGGTGAAGATGGGTATTTGGGACGCGAAGAGATTGAGACCATTAATCCTGTACTTGAAAGTTATCGGAAGCAAGGGATTAAAATGAGTCTAAGCTTGCCTGCGGACACCTTGTTTACCCCTGAGCATCTTAAAAATGCTGATGCTGTACTTGCTATGTACCATGATCAAGGTCTACCTGTGTTAAAATCACAAGGGTTTGGTGAGGCCATCAATATTACATTGGGTTTGCCATTCATCCGAACTTCGGTCGATCATGGCACGGCATTGTCTTTGGCCGGGACCGGTTTGGCAAAAAGCTCAAGTTTAAATGTCGCTGTCGATTTAGCTTTATCTTTGGCAGCGAGCTAAATTTTTCATGTTGGAAATGTTCTATGTATCAAATTAATGCCCTAAACCCGAAAGATGAAGGGCATAAAGCTCGTAAACGTTTTGGTCAAAACTTCTTACATGATCAGCGAGTCATTGCCAAAATCGTGCGCTCGGTGAATCCGCGTGCGGGTGAAAATGTTGTCGAAATTGGACCTGGTTTGGCCGCATTAACATCTCCTTTAATTGGGGAATGTGATGCCTTAACAGTTGTTGAGCTAGATCGTGATTTAGCAGCAGGCTTACCAGAACGCGTTCCACATCCTGAACGTTTAACGATTATAGAAGCTGATGCATTAAAATATGATTTTAACGAACTGGTAAAAGATGGTCGACCATTGCGTGTGGTTGGTAATTTACCTTATAACATTTCAACCCCATTACTTTTTCATCTCTTGGAATTTGGCAGTAAAGTTAAAGATATGCACTTTATGCTCCAAAAAGAGGTGGTTGACCGTATTACGGCTGAGCCAAACACAAAAGAATATGGTCGCTTGTCGGTAATGATTCAGTATTATTGCCAACCAACGTTTTTATTTGAAGTGCCAGCTGGCGCATTTAACCCACCACCTAAAGTAACGAGTGCTGTTTTCCGCCTTGTTCCCTATGAACAAAAGCCAATTATTGCAAAAGATGAAAAAGCTTTAGCTCGGTTGGTTGGTCATGTATTTACCCAACGTCGTAAAACCCTAAGAAATAGTCTTAAAGGTATGATCGCTGAAGATGGCTTTGAAAAAGCAGGCGTTGATCCGATGGCTCGTCCTGAAACTTTAACACTGACTCAATTTGTTGCTTTAGCCGATCAAATGGTGGGATAAATGACTAAACGTTTTAATTATGTGATTGGCGATGTACAAGGGTGTTTTGAAGCTCTGAAAGCCTTACTTAAAGAAATACGTTTTGATCCAGACCAAGATTTTTTATGGTTTGCAGGTGATTTAGTCGCTCGTGGCGAAAACTCAGTGGGGGCTTTACGTTTTGTTAAAAAACTTGCTGACCGCGGCGCTGCTGAAACTGTGCTCGGAAACCATGACCTCACTTTAATTGCGTGTGCACGTGGTTTAAAAGAGATTAAAGAAAAAGATCGCACACAGGATGTTATTGATGCAATTGATGGCGATGAATTAATCGACTGGTTGCGTAAACAACCTTTATGCTTATTCCCAAACGAGCACACAATTCTTACTCATGCGGGCATACCTTGCATTTGGGATGCACAAAAAACTGCAACGCTAGCAAAAGAGGTTGAAGCAGTACTCTCACATGAAGATTTATCTGTATTGGATGCTTTTTTAGCAGAAATGTATGGTTCAAAACCCGATTTGTGGGAAGACAATTTAATTGGTTCAGCACGTTTACGTTGTATTACCAATTATTTGACTCGCATGCGTTTAACCAACGCAGAAGGAGCTTTAGAGTTCAGTTTTAAAGATGCTCTGGATGCGCCAATGCCAGAAGGCTATTTACCTTGGTTCGAATTTCCAAGTAAAGCTGCTCAGACTCATCAGATTATTTTTGGTCATTGGGCTGCCCTAGAAGGTAGAAGCATCAATGAGCAAATCCAGAATATTGATGGCGGCTGTGTTTGGGGACGAAAATTAATGGCTTATCGCCTTGAAGATAAAGAAATCTTTGCTGTCGATAATCCTGAGCGAATATAGGAAAAGCAATGCTTTTCATGAGCGCAAGACGAGGGTTGTACCCGAGTGAAAATAAAAAAGCCGCATAAGCGGCTTTTTTATTTTTAACTTTTATTCTACGCGTAACCAAATTTGGTTACGTCCCAAAGCAGAAATTCCTAGATATCCACGCATATGAAGACGTTTACCAGTTGCGCTAAGTTTTGCTTTAAGCCCATAAACTTTGCCCGTATTCGGATCTAGAATTTTCCCGCCTGTATAATTAAGCTCATCTGTCTTTTTTAAGCCAGTTGCAATATCCAAACCTAAAATGGGTTTATTGGTATAGGGCGCAGGGCAGTTATCACAAATCTCTTTAGGCGTATAACCAGGTCGTGGTGTAACTTTAACGATCTTTCCAGCATATGTCCCATTGGCTTCTTTTCGTATTTCTACCTGTGCTTTGGGTGCACCAGTCTTATCATCAATTGTTTGCCAAAGACCTGTAATGTCTGCTGCAAATGTAGCAGTATTGATCCCTAATAAGAGCAAAGCTCCAATAAAAATTTTCCCCATCATTAAAAATCCTTTTAACATTGAAAGGTCATCTTATTGTGAATTTATATACCGTTCAATGTTTATTTAATAGGCTTATTAATTATGGTGTTCCGAGTGACAACATTAATGTAGGTAGCCAAATCGCAGTAAATACGCCATTCAAAGCCATACCAAATGCAGCGTAGCGACCCGCAACTGGACCGCGTTGCCAAGCCTGAGCTGTTCCTATGGCATGCGCAGCTAAACCTAAGGCTAAGCCTGATGCTCTTTCATCATGAATATGCTTGAGTAAAAATGGTGAAAAAGCCGCTCCAATAACCCCAGATAAAATAACAATAAGGGTCACCAGCGTTTCAGGAGCATGCAATAACGTTGCGATATTCAGAGCGATTGGGGTGGTTACCGCACGTGTTGCAAATGCAATAATAGTGGGTTCCGACATATGTAACAAATAAGCGAGGCCCATAGGTAGGGCAACGGCGCTTATACTTGCAAAACATAAAATCCCAATAACCGATTTAATTGGAAGGTCATCGTAACGCATTGCAGCTAAAGGAATTGCTAAGGCTACAGTCACATACCCCAATAAATGGCTAAATAACTCATTCACATAAAGACGATATTGTTCATAAGGGACTTGTAAAACTGAAAGTAAGGCAATGACAATGAACATGCCGAAAACTAAAAGTGGAACTTGCGGAAAACGTCGGTTTAAAGGTTTTGCACAGAGATAACCAATTAATGTGATTAAAAAACCGTAAAAAATCGTAAACATTTTATTCTCCTTATAACCAACGTTTTGCCATTTTTGCATAGACCCACAAAGGTATAAGGGTGCTGACTACTAAAACAAAAAGGAATAGTGGAATTTCTTTACCCATATGCACCAACATAATTAAAGAGCCAGCACAAACGGGTAAAAAGGCAAATCCACTTTCTTTCATAATTTTATTATTCGTATCGACTATCCGGAGAGGGATTTTTTTGAACTTTCTCCAGATAATCAAAATAGTGAGTAAGCTGATTAAGCCAACGAGATTCCCCAATTCTGGATGACCAAAAGCACGCATGACGATGACAGAGCCTTCACGAAAACCAATAATGAGTAGTAAAGTTGCTACCCATGCTGTCCAGTCTATACTTTTGATCTTATCCATATTTTTTATCTCTAAAAGTTTACTTATCAAGTTTTAACTGATCTGACCCTTGATTTCAAACTCCTCCAAGGGACGGCTAAATTGACTAGCACGTTCTCCCAAGATTTCCTCTAAGGGCAGTTTTGCTTGGCGAATAAGCTTTTCTAACTTATGTGGGGCAATGCGTACATCAATATGCAATAAGCCCGCATCATCATAGTGTTCAGACTGAATCACATTTAAAGCATAAAGTTGGGTGCGCAATTTGCCATAAGCAGGTTTAAGAATCAGTGAAAAATGTTGAATTTGACCCATTAAACATTCTTGCACTGCTTGTTGAAGTAAGTCTAGCCCAAGGCCAGCATGAGCCGAAACATAAACTCGATCTGGTACATGTGGCTCGGCATAAATGATTTTGGCTTCTTCACCACTTAAGTCAATTTTGTTGTACACCCGAAGTACGGGAGCATCAGCACCAATGTCCTTTAATACGCTTTCAACCGCTTCAATTTGGTCAAGCATGTCATGGCTACTACTATCAATAACATGCAGTAAAAGGGTCGCTTCTAGTGTTTCTTCAAGTGTTGCTTTAAATGATTCAACCAAATCATGCTGTAAGTTTCGTACAAAACCTACTGTATCTGCTAACACAACAGTACCGATACCATCCCAGTCTAAACGGCGTAGGGTTGGATCGAGTGTTGCAAATAGTTGATCAGCTGCGTAGACATCACTTTTCGCTAAAATATTAAATAGAGTTGATTTGCCCGCATTGGTATAACCAACTAGCGATACAGTTGGAATGGCTGCCTTTTGTCTTGCAGCACGCCCTTGTATACGGGTTTGATGTACTTTTTCTAATTTATCTTTTAATTGGGCAATACGTACACGAATGAGGCGACGGTCTGTTTCCAGTTGTGTTTCACCAGGACCACGTAAGCCAATACCACCTTTTTGTTGTTCAAAGTCTGCTGACCAACCGCGAATAAGACGCGTAGATAAATGTTTAAGCTGAGCAAGTTCGACTTGTAATTTACCTTCATGCGTACGAGCACGTAACGCAAAAATATCTAGAATTAAGCCAGTACGGTCAATGACTCGGCATTTTAATATTCTTTCTAAATTTCGTTCTTGAGCGGGTGACAAAGCATGATCAAAAATTACCAGACTTGCTTCTAGTTCCTGAACTCGCTCTGCAATTTCTTCGACTTTTCCTGAGCCAATAAAAAACTTAGGATTGGGTTTATTTCGCTGAACCTTAATATGTTCAAGGATATCTGCACCAGCAGACTGTGCAAGTAGAGCAAACTCTTCGGCATCCAGATCATCTAATAATTGTACAGAAACACTCACTAAAATTGTGCGTTCACCGCCTTGATGCCGATCAACATATTCCACGTGGCTATAAATCCTGAAAATGGGAAAACTTTATTCTAGATGAAACTTAAGCAAAAGGGGAAAGCGTTTGTTCTTATCCTTTAGATTAGTTAAATGTAGTTAGAGATGTTTGAATTTATTTTATTTCCCGTTCTCTATCATCAATGCAAGTTTATTCTGAAACGTATAGAATGCTCGAAATGGGTATAACAATGATTGATCGTTAGTGAAATTTTATGGCTCAAACGCAAAGTATAGTTAATTCAACGTTAAAGAAATTATCAAAAATAGGTTTATACGGAAAAAAAGTCACTTCTGCCACGGCTGCAATTAGTGAAGGTTTTTATTTAGTTTATCGACATGGCCTTTATAAAGATCCTAATAATCCGGTCAATACACGCTATGTTCAATATTTTTGCCGCCGTTTATGTCAGGTTTTTAACTTAGATGTAGAAGTACATGGAACAATTCCTCGAGAACCTGCTCTTTGGGTAAGTAATCATATTTCCTGGCTAGATGTTGCTGTTTTAGGTTCAGGTGCTCGAGTTTTCTTCCTTGCTAAAGCTGAAATTGAAAATTGGCCTATTTTCGGGAATTTAGCTAAAGGTGGTGGAACTTTATTTATTAAGCGTGGGTCTGGGGACTCCGTTAGAATCCGTGAGCAAATTACCGAATTTTTAAAACAAAATATTCCTGTACTATTTTTCCCTGAAGCGACTACCACCGATGGGCATTCTGTTAAGAAAGTACATGGCCGTTTACTCGGGGCTGCTATTGAGGCTCAACGTCCAGTACAGGTATGTTTAATTTGTTATGTAAACCGTTATGGACAATTAGATACAGTTGCTCCATTCATTGGTGAGATGTCATTTGCCGAACATATTCAACGCGTACTTGAAATGCCGAAAGTAACAGCTCATTTGTTAACTTTGCCACCAATTTCAGTGGAAGGGCATGATGTGAAAAGTTTAACGAATGAAGTTCAAGAAAAAATGGTAGAAGGATTGGCTCAACTACATCAAAAAGTACTTAAGCCAAAAAATTAATTACATGAATCCTTCGATTGGCAGCCATGAAAGAAACTTTATGCCTGCCTTTTGCCACCATTTCATCTCGGGTTCTTGTTTATAAATTAAGGGACCATGTGAAGTCTCTTGCTGCCAATAAATATGATTATTAGCGTCGAGCTTTAGCTTATAAGCAAATTTGTTTAAATTTTCATCCATCGTGTGGTGAATGGTCTTAGCCAATGATGGACTATCCAAAATTACGCCAATTTCAGTATTCAAATAAGCTGAGCGTGGATCAAAATTAAATGAACCAATAAAAACCTGCTCATCTAATGCCATAAGTTTTGTATGCAAACTTGAACGGCTTAATCCTTTCATATTCACTTTCGCTTTAGTGGCAAGTTCATCTGTATTTTTATTTAAATCTCTTTTATCTGGTGTCGGTAAAAACTCATAAAGTTGTACGCCGTTTTTAAGAAGTTCTTTACGGTACTTTCCATAAAAGGCATGAACGACAGCAACGTCATTCGCTTTAAACGAGTTAGTTAAAACTCGGACTTCAACGCCTTCTTTAGCAAGAGTACTTAAAATCTTAGCACCTTGTTTTTCAGGAATAAAATAAGCTGAAATTAAATCAACATTACTTTCCGGTTTTTCCAGATGGTTAATTAACTGGAAATTAAGGTGTTCTTCTTTTTTAGCCTTTGATTTGATTTTATCAGGCGAGTCTTTTACGACTTCGGCTTTGACCCAGTCGAATTGAATATTGCGATTTAACCATTCATCAAATGCATGTGATTTTGCGGTTAAGTTTAGAAAGTTTTGAACTGTCGCCTGTTGGTAGTGAGCTTCGAGTTGCTCTTTTAATCCTTCATAACGTAGACGATGTTGCTCTGGACTTACGATACTTTGAACTGAATATGCATATTCATGATTCCAGTAGTCATCAAACGAATTCACAATATCATCAACAGCAGCACCAACTAACATTACATCGACATCAGAGAATTGATAACTATCACTTACATTGTAATATTGATTTGTCATGTTTCGTCCGCCAATAAGAGCAACCTCATTGTCGGCAATAAAACTTTTATTATGCATACGACGATTGATACGTTTTAAATCAAGAACCATATCCATCGCGCGATATTTACGAAAACGGTATGGGTTAAAAAGCTTAACTTCAATATTTTTATGCTGAGAAAGGGCAAGCAAAATCCCTTCTATTTTTTTTGCATTATTGTCATCAATAAGAAGTCGGACTTTTACCCCGCGATCAGCTGCCCGAATAATCGCGTGTAACGCTAAAGCACCAACTTTGTCATTGTCCCAAATATAATATTGTAAATCTAATGTCTTTTCGGCTTTATCAATTAATCTTAGGCGGGCTGCTAGAGCCTCCAACGGATCATTTAATACGTGAAAACCCGTTAGTTTTGGGTTTTGCTGACGTAAGGGAGTAATCAGTTTGGCAAGTGAGGTCTCAGAAGTATCAATATCTTTTGCATATTGTACTGGTTCAACACCATGTTTTGGCAGAGTACTACATCCTGTCAAACCCACAGCAAAACTAGAACATAGGACTATAGAGGCTTTTATCAAAAAGCCTTTAGCTTGTTGATTCGTTTGAAGCTGTTTGGAATGAATGGATTGTGCCATAATCAGTACATACGATAACGTGAGCTAGAGTATAATTCGTGCATATTGAAAGATAAATATTGAATTTGATTACTAGCAATCAATATAAGATAAGTCGAGAGTCGTAATGTGGAATCCAAATTCAATTATTTTTTGTTTTTACTTTATATTTTCAATACTTGCTTTATGGGGGATTTCTGAAGCTTGGATTCACCAATCTCGGACCGAGACTATTCATCCATTTAAAGCTTTTGTCCATTTACTCGCATTCTATCTTTCTTATCTACTTATTCCTCTCTGGTTTTTTAACTTATACGCTGCTTGGACTGGTTACTATTCAATTCATCAAGGTATTTTCATCTTTTTCTTAAGTGGCGTTTTAATTTATGCCCGATTTATTGAACCTCATCTAGTACGTGTCGATACACATCAATATCGGTTAAATCCAGATCGAAGTTTTAATAAACCTGTAAAAGTAGCGTTAATTGCTGATTTACATATTGGTTTATTTTCAGGGCATGAGCGCCAGCTAAAAATAATAGTTAAAAAATTAAATGAACAGCAACCTGATTTAGTGGTTGTGGCAGGTGACTGGACATATGAGCCGGAAAATAGACTAATTCAAGAATTGAGTGTTTTAAAAGAAATTCAGGCACCTGTTTACTCCGTTCCTGGAAACCATGATGAGCAATATCCAGGACCACCTATCCAACAATTATTAAAAGATGCCTTGTTCTATAATGAAGTTGTCGATATTGAAGGCAAAATAGTTGATTTTGAAGAATTCCGTTTGATTGGTATTGGTGATCTCTGGGCTGGAAAAACCGACATGCGTGCGATGCCAGATTTACCACAAGACAAGCCTTGGTTAATTCTTTCTCATAATCCCGATACGGTAGACATGGTGCCTAAATTGCCGAATCGACCATTAATGTTATCTGGGCATACACATGGAGGGCAGGTTGAGCTTCCATGGCTTACCACCTATATTATGAAAAAAGTGTCAATTTTAGGTCATAAACGTGGATTTTACTCTCACGAACATGCCGATGTTTTTGTGACAGTTGGCACAGGAATGGTTGGAATCCCTTTACGTTTTAGAGTACCGCCAACAATTGATATTATTGAATTAGTTTAAAATAAAAAAGCCAATCACAGAGGATTGGCTTTTTTATAAATTGAAAATTATGGAATAACAACAATAGCAACACGTCGGTTAATCGCACGATTTTCATTGGTTGTATTTGGAACATAGGGCTGCGTTGAACCGCGACCAATCACATAGATATTTTCTTGCTTAAACCCGCGAGCTAAGAAAAGGTTTGCCACACTTTGTGCGCGCTCTTCTGACAGCTTTTGATTATAAGCAGCATCGCCAACATCATCAGTATGACCAACAATTTTCAATTTATTCAGATCATATTTATTCAATTGAGATGCTAGACGCACTAACTCAGCTTCATGGCTCTGTTTTAACTCTGCATTATTAAAGTCAAACAATAAACGTTCTGGTAAACCTAAAGTCCATCCTTCATTTGTAAGCACAAAACCTTCTTTTTTGAGCAATTTTACCTGACGATATTTTAATGGCCCAAAACTCAGGCACCCTGCAAGAGTAATGCATAGCAATGCAATAAAGGAGAGTTTTAAAGATCTTGTATTCATAGATTAGCCTAAATTTAATTTTCAGGTTTATAGATAAACCAGCGTTCATCCGAATTTTTAGCCTTATACATTGCCTGATCTGCTTGCATAATGAAATCTTCGGGGCTAGATGCAAATTGTGATAAAGCAATACCTACACTAAAACTGAAGTAAATGGTTTGACCATTCAGATGTAAAGGTTCTTTACAGCTTTCGAGTAAATTTTCAGCAATAGATATTAAATGATCAGCATGACTAATGGAATGCAAAATGACAGCAAATTCGTCGCCACCTAAACGCGCAATAAAATCTTGATGACGTAAACGGGTTTGCAAACGATTCGCCATTTCTTTTAAAACTTCATCACCAGCCAAATGTCCAAACTGGTCATTAATCGCTTTGAAGTTATTGTTATCTATAAATAATAAAGCAGACTTATTATCAAATCCCTTATCTTCAAACATATCTAAAAGAATTTGATAAAAATAATGTCTATTAGGTAATAAGGTGAGCTGATCGTGATGAGCCTGAAATGACAATTTACGATTTTCTTTTTGTAATTGATTGTCCCATATCTGAATTTCTTCAAGTAACTCATTAAAAACAGTATTTAAATCTTGAAATTCTTTAATTCGATTATAAGGGAACCGAAGATTATAAGCTTTTTGCTCACTTACAATTTGAGCAATATTGGTAAGTGGATAAATAGCCTGCATAATTTGGCGATAAGTTAGATTTACTGACCACCACAAAGCGCAAACAATAAACAACATCGCAATTGCGAGCCCTACCATAATCATTTTTAGGAACTGCAATATTTTTTCTGAACTACCAAACAGGGTTAATTCACCTACATTTTGTTCGTGATGATAAATTGTAAGATGAACGGGTTCATTTAAAAACCAATGATCAAACCAACCCTCTAAAATTGAAGTCTGACTTGATAATTTAAAACTTTGTGCAATTAAATGATGTTCTGAATCATAAATATGAATAGTACGGATTGAATGATCATTCGTATATTCATTCAAAATTTGCTCTATCGTAATTTTGTCATTAAATACAACTGCTGGTTGAATACGTTCGAGCAGGGTATGGCTGAGCAATTGTAAATTTTGCTTGGCATAGGTTTCCATTGTAAAAACAGAAATCGATACAAAGGTAAAAGAACAAATAAAGAACGTAATTGCAAAAATCGTAAATTGAGACTTTCTAAATAAAGCATGCAATGAAGTGGACTGATACAACTTAGATATCATAATCCTTACTCCGCATTCTTAGCCAAGAGTAATACTCTCGGATCAATATGAACTTTGGAGTGACTTAACGCATCTAAGTTAACTTTAAAGGTAGTGTAATTATTTTGATTATATAAACAAAAGATACTTCCTATTTCACAGTCTGAATTATTGATGCTTAAAGAAAGTAAAGAACGATAAGGATAATTCTGAATAAGGCTTTGTTGTTGCTGTGGCGAAGTAGTAGAGAAATAAACAGCCTGACAATGTGACCGTGCAAAATCTTTCGCGTTTACAGTTTGAACACGATAATTATAAGACATTTGCTGGATATAAGATTGAAAGGTAGATGTAATAGAGGGATTATCAATAACACAAAGAGTAGGAGTATTTACATTTTCCCATTTACTGTAGCTTAGAATAGATAAAGTAAGCACATAAAAGTTATGTTTTGAATTGGCATAACAAGGCCCACTCGTAGCAAACACTACAAGTATGCAAACAAATACTTTCTTAGCGAACTGCCACATGGTGAGTTAATGCCAAACTATTGCACGAATAATCTATTCTACATGAAGTTGATAAAGTAAAAAAAGTTTAATATCTCATCTAATGTTGACTGAAATGCCTAAAAAAAAGGCATATATATCACTTTTTTCGTAAAATAGTAGAAAAAAGCGGCACTCAAAAGAAAAAGGCTGAAATACCCCTTGCAA
>NZ_JAVQNT010000028.1:0-28927 GCF_031799075.1 Acinetobacter sp. V91_7 | reverse complement strand
TAATCACTAATCACTAATCACTAATCACTAATCACTAATCACTAATCACTAATCACTAATCAGTCATTTGTTAATGCTTAGCGTATGAAGAAATATAAATTATCAGGAATAGATATGTTAGATTGGAAAATCTTTAGATAAAGAAATTTTATATTTCACGGAATTGTTAATGAACGTTCGACTGTGTTATGCCAGCCAACGAAACGAAAAAAATGAAGATTTACTGCAAGATTTACGTGATATCCTAACAGAAGCTCGAAATTTCAATGACTTGAATCAAATTTGTGGTGTGCTCTATTATGCCGATAATGCTTTCTTTCAATGCCTAGAGGGTGAACAAGAATTAGTGGAAAGATTATTTGAAAAAATTAAAAATGATCAGAGACACTACAATGTTAAATGGCTATGTACATATTCCATTGAGAAGAATTCTTTTCAGCGTTGGTCAATGAAATATGTACAGCGTAATACAAATATTGAATCTTTCTTTTTAAGTATGGGAGAAACTAGTTTTAATCCCATTCGTCTTGATGAGCAGAATTTAAAAAATTTCTTAAATGAATTATTAATTGCTGAGCAAATCAAAATTAATACAGTTAAGAAAGTAGGTATGATTAAGCGTGGGGTGAACCCTTTCTAGCTATTTGGCTATCACCCCAATATGGATAGTCTTGAGTTTAGGAATGATTTTAGTCATAACAAGATAGATAATAACTGAACTTGTGAGCATCCATATCACTTCTAAACTTTGGCTAATAACAAACATTGCCCAGTAAAAAAAGCTAAATAAGGCGAGACATAGTCCGCTACCTTTGAAATACCAAGTAATAAATATTCCAAAAAGTGCAGAAGAGAGTAGAAGGTTGGTTGTTTCGTTCATTCCTAGGTAGTTAAAGAAAATAATCAGTAAGCATAAAGCTAACATTGATAGTAAATATACAAATATATTTTTTGCAATAAACATTTTCTATATCCTATCTGATGATTAAAAAAGTATCTTTCCTCTGTTTTCAGAGGAAAGATAGTACATATTAAATTTTTGAGATTCTTTTTCTATTATTAGGAGTTTTTATATTAATAAAGATAATGTTACCGATTCTCCAGATCTCTTCATTAATATTCAGCTTTCTATTTAATAGTAAAGAGTGCTTATATGTACTGAAATTAATTATAGGAAAAACAATTGCTTATTATGTAGGTTTTGGCTTACATGGTTGTGAGAAATTACCTACATTTGTTTAAAAAATATACAAAATTTACAGAATAATATTTAATATAAATTTATATTTAACAATGATTTATTTGGTTTTTTTGTTAGGTTGAGTTTTACATAAATAACAAAAAGTAACATGTGTTTTAAAGAGCATGTTTCTCAAAATAAAAAAAGGTCATTAAATGAGTATTCAGTAAAAAGTTGTTTTATGAAATTATAAGAATAAGTATTTTTTAATATAGAAAATTAATAATAAAAATTTATATGACCTAATTTATATATTAAAAAATAGATATCCTTATCCTGTTTTGATGATTTTTTATTATTAGAATGTAGATAGGGTTGGCAACCATACAGAGATGAGTAGTGTTAGCGCCATCATTTTATTAAAAATGTTCATATGCTTTGTTTGTGAAAATAATCGATTGCTTAGCCTGCCTGCTAAGGCCCACATGTAAAGGCAAGGAATAGCTATAACGAAAAAAATGAAGGATAAAATTGAGACATTCATCCAGATATCTTGCCCTTGTTTTGTGTAGACGCTAATCACTGCAAAAGCCATCATCCATGTTTTAGGATTAATTGCTTGCATAAAAAAGCCAGTAATGAAACCAATCGGACCTTTTTCTTTGTCTTGTTGGAAATGAATAATAGGATTGTAGTTATATAATTTCCAAGCCAATGAGGTTAGCCAGATTAAACCAATGAGTGTCATTATTTTTTGAATAATTGGGTAAGCCAGAAGGGTTGAACCCAGTCCAATGCCAACGATGAGCACAAGTAGGGCAGCCCCGATGCAAGAACCTAAAATGACAGGAAACGTTTTAGAAATTTTATAACGGCTACTTAAATTTAAAATTATAAAATTAGTTGGACCGGGAGTAATTGAGGCAACAATAGTAAATAATGAAAATGCAGTGAGGTTTTCCATCTTGTCTACTTGAGTTAATAGGGAGAGATAAGATGAAATAATTAAGATTTTTAATCTTGAAGATTTGTGCAGATTTTTCTATAGGCAGCAGGTGTTAATCCATAGCAGCGCTTAAACCAGCGACTTAAATGACTTTGGTCAGCAAAGCATAAATCTGAAGCAACTTGTGCGGGAGATATGCTTCTGGCGAGTAAATCACGCGCTCGTGTAAGTCTGAGTTGAATGAGATATTGATGAGGTGCTAAGTGAAAAGTTGCTTTAAAAATGCGGTGAATATGGTATCTGTCTAAGCCTATCATGCGAGCGATGTCTTCAAGCCCTATATCTTCAAATAGATGATCATGCAAAATATCTCGGATTTGGTATGCGATTCGAGGCGTGTGAGTACAAGACGATTGGTGAGCTTTTTTTAGCCATTTTCCTTGTGCGATATACTGAATAAGTAGGTCTAGACTATTATCTTTGACAATATTCATTTCTTTATAGTGCAGATGCTGGAATGCTTGAGAAGTAATAATAGCAAGCTGTTCATCTGACTTTAATGGTGCATCAATCACTAACTCGTAGTGATCAGGGCTATTATGAAATAAACCTTGGATACGTTGTTTCAACCAGTCTGGATGTAGGTAGAGCATTTGGTAGGTAAAGCCATCAGACGCAGGAGCATGTCCATCATGGATTTCTTCTGGTTCAAGCATAAAGACTTGCCCAGCATGACTATTGATTTGCTTTTTACGACAATGAAATTGTTGAATGCCGGATTCAGTTACACCAATTAAATAGCTCGAATGCCAGTGGGGATCATAAGCATGACCAGTAAAATGGGCACGGATTGTTTCAATACCTGTATTGGTATCTTTTGAAATATCCACCCAGTTACCCATAACAATCCACCCATAAATTTTTAAGTTTAGCCCTTAGAACGGTACAAAAGAGGTGAGTGTAGTTCTAGAAGATTTGTGCAAAATCTTTAAGAAAGTTGAGCAATTTTATCTATGGATAAAATTTGCCAAGCAGGACACCAAACCAAATATCAAAGCACTCAGGCCAATAACTTGAAAGAAAGTTGATAAACTTGCATCAAAATATAGAACAGCGATACTTCCGAGAACAGCTGCAATAATCATTCTGATGGTGCCAGCTAAGATAGGGCCTAATAATCGTTTTGAACCTTGGCCTGCAAAATAAAGAGCCATACCTATACCTATTGCTCCGTAAAAAGGCGCAACATGCTGCAAGTAATTCGTTCCAGTCTGAAGGACAGATGGATCATGACTGAAAAAACCAAGCCAAATGGAAGGGAAAATACTAAAGAAAAGTCCTATTGAGCCAGTGATAAGGAATGTAATAAAAACCCCGATCCATGTGATGTGACGTGCTCTTTGAAATTGTCCAGCTCCATAATTAATACCTACCATGGTCATGATTGCTGAACCGATGCCGAACATAAGCGGAACTTGCACGTAGTCTAGTCGGGAAGCAATACCGTACCCCGCGATTGCATCAGAACCAAATTGACCAACTAAGGTTGTTACGATGACAACAGTTAAATTGAGTTGAATTATTCCAATAGCGGATAGTGAACCAATACCAAGAATATCTTTGAAGAACTGAAAGTTGATAGGCTTGATCGATAATTTGATAATGCTATGTGTTGTTCGCATGTGCCTAATTAAGCATATGATGGCAAAAATATAATAACTTAAGACAGCGAGCCCAGCTCCAGCTACACCTAATGATGGAATGAATCCCCAGCCAAAAATGAAAATAGGTGATAGGGGTAAAAGTAGTACTCCACCTAGAAGTGTTATGCGAGCTGGAGTTTTTGTATCACCTGCACCACGTAATGCGGCTGAGAGTAGGGCTACAGCCCATATAAGGGGTGAACCTATAAAAATAATATTGGAATATTTTAGGGCAGCATCTAAAGCTAAGCCAGTAACGCCCATTAAGTGATATATCATCTGGGCTGAGGTGAGCATAACAATACTAAAAACTCCGCCCAAAATGCCAGCAAGAATTACACCATGCCAGACAAGGGATTGGGCATCTTCTGATCGACCTGCTCCAGAAGCCCGAGCAATTGCTGAAGCTAGTCCTCCGCCAAATCCACCATTCGCTAGCATTTGCATGAGCATAAGAATTGGGAACACTACGGCTACGCCAGCTATTACATCCGTTCCTAGAGAGCTAACAAAATATGTTTCTAGTAATCCAATCAGGGTTTGTACAAGCAAAACAGCTATGGTGGGTAACGCCAGTTTTAGCATTACTTGGGGAATTGGTCCGTTTAAGATCGCATGATTTAAATCATGTGTATTTAACGGCTGGCGTACTGATTGTTCCCGCATAATAATTCTCGCTTTATAAACTGCTACAGCAGCAAGGGCTGAATCAGTTTGTACCTGTACTTTTCTATCCGTGAATTGCAAAGCATTAGCTCATATTGGTAAGACAACGAGAGTTTTAGACAATATATTTATCCAATGTTTTGAATAATTATTAATAGTGACTATATTATTGTATGGTCACTATTTGTCAATAATAAATAGGTCGAGTTAAACTGTCATTTTCAAAAAGGGTCAAATAAAAATATGAATCGGGAAAAGAGTAGTTATCTTCTCCCGACGGGAGGACCAGAAGATCATGAGGTAAGAGATCAAATCCTAAGTGCTGCTACAGAGCACTTCAGTCGCTATGATTATAAGAAAACTACAGTTTCTAGTTTTGCAAAATCTATAGATTTTTCTGAGCTGACTTATATAGTGTGATTAATTTATTGATTGTTAATCAATAGCTTGTTATGAAATAAGAAGACAAAAATTATTACACGAAATGATGAGAAAACGATGTGGTTTTGTTTATTGTAAAAGAAATAATTGAGTTTCTAAAGCAGTCAAAGTGACTTTCCTAGTGATCAACTTATTTATATCCATTATTTTTTAATAGAGAATTAATCATCAATACGAATGTACTAAGGCTACTTTTTGATCTTATATTAAGAAATTTACCGCCTTAATCGGTTTGTGACTTATGATTGATTTGGTTATTTTTAAATAGTTTCTTAAAAATTTTACAGGACGTTGGTTCTAATATGCTTGAGTGCCTTATTCTATTTACTGCAATATATTTAATTCCATTATTTTCATTAAGTTGTGCTGATAATACTAAACAATACACAAATGACCCACGAGCTTTCACTGATAAGATATACGTAGGATTGGAGAGTCTTAAATACTTAAATCTAAATATTTCTAAGGTCAAGAATTAAAGCAATTAATAAACAGGACAAAACCGTGAAAGAACAAAGAATAAATTTAATAGACTGAGACCCGTACGTTACAGAACTCAGTCTAAAAGCCGTTAAATCAAGCCAACTAACTTTTGGGCTCAGGTCATCTAAATGTTTTTTTAATATCAATCATTAGAACTTATAGCCCATTTTTAATCCATATGCGATGGCATGATTATCTTTAAACTCCGCAACATAATTTGGTGTATTAAATTGCGCATTAGTTTGTAAGTTGGCATCACCTAACCAGAAATATTTTACCCCACCTGAAATAAACGTTTGTGGTGTTGGGCTGAATTGAGTACCTAAGCCAATATTCCAATATCCTTCTGTCGGCCCTAATGCAGTCACAAGGTTACCTGCCCCAGAATCCCAACCTACAGAAATATTTCCTGTCCATTGGTCATTTAATTTACGGGCTATGCCAATATTTGCTGACCATTGGTCATCACTATAGGCAGCTAGATCAAATCCATTTGGTTTGCCAACTGAGGGCCCTGCGATTTCTGAAGCTACACCGAACGCATAAGGGCGGATTGTGAAATCTTTCCAGTTCACCCAGCGCGCATTTGCAAATGCAACTGTATTCGCCATGATACCTGTTTGAAAATCTAGATTAACAGATTGAGGCGTAGTAATTTTTGTTTGCTCCAAGCCATTATTCATATTAATAAAAGTGCCAATATTTTGCCCTAATGTTGCAATAGAACTCTCATTAATTGTCATTTCATGATCAATTTCAGAGCGATAAGTAACAGATGCTTTTAATGCAATTTCTGGAATTTGATATGCAATACCACCTAACCAGCCAACACCGCCAGTTTCTTTAATGTTGAGATTATATCCACCAAAGCTGTTATTCCCACCAAATGCTAAGCCACGAAATTGAGCATCACCTTCAATTGTTTGGTAAACGGGACCTGCATAAAAATTAAAATTTTCATTTGGTTGGTAGCCAAGCAACATTGAAATACTTTGGGTTTTTACTTCAACTTCCAGTGACTCTGTACCATTATGAAATAGTCCTAAGCCACCTGCAGCAGCTGATGCTGGGTCAGAAAGTGCATAAGTAACATCTGCGCCAAATGGTCGGTCGTAAATTAAACCAAAAGAGAAGTTATCTGTTACTTGTAGTTTTAGCGCAGCGCTAGGGAAGTAATAATCATCCCCCATGTCACTAATATTTGTATTTTGTAAACCAATCACGCTTGGTGGAGTTGCATTTGGTGAATATTCATTACGCACTTTACCTGAAACGTTTGGATCTAATATAGAAATACCCGCTTCAAAGTAATTACCTGGTTGCAAGAATGCAGAGATAGACTGACCTGAGCGGTCTAGAGATGCAGCCAAGGTCCCCGTCATTGGTAAAGTTACTAAAATAATTACTGTACCGAATGTTTTAAATTTCATTTGTGTCTTTCCTTGAAGTGAAAATGTTTGTCGGACATTTTGTGTTTATGTTTCCTAGAGGATTTGGTTAATCGAAATGAAATCATTGCTCCTGTAGGTATGAGGTAATCCACCATCTCATTCAGTGATTTTAGATTTTTGAAATTTCATATTAATAATCATTGGGTTGCCAGCCACCACCCAGTGATTTATAAACTGCAACAGCAGCAAGAGCGGAATCAGTTTGTACCTGTACTTTTCTATCCGTGAATTGCAAAGCACTTGAATTTGCTTGTAATACTTCTATTTGACTGTTAATTCCTTTTTGATAAGCAATTACAGCGATTTTCTGTGCATGGTGTAGCGCATTTTCACCATCTTGAAGTGCTACAAGTTGTTCTTGTCGTTTAGATAAAGTTGATAATGAGTTCTCTACATCTTCCGCTGCATGTAAGACGGCTAATTGATAGGCTGCAAGCTTTTCGGATTCTTGTCCCTTAGCTAAGCGAATTTCTGCATTAATTCGACCAAAATCAAATAAACGCCAACGTAAGCCTAATAAGCCAGCAGCCTGATTGGCTCCACTTGAAAATAAGTTTCCACCTGCTGTGGTTGCGCTACCTATTAAACCGCCTAAAGAAACCTTTGGGTAATATTCTGCAATCGCACTGCCAATACGTGCATTTGAAGCTGCCAGTTGCCTTTCAGCCATGATGAGATCTGGTCGTCTACGTAAAAGATCGCGGGGTGTTCCTGTTTCTGTAATGTTAGGAATAACAGGAATTGGTTTTACTTCCGCTAGTTCAGCTCGGTGAGTTCCTGGTACGGTTCCAAGCATGACGTCGAGTGCATTCATGGCAATGTCTAGATTCATTCCAAGTGCGGGAACTACAGCTTGAACTTGAGCAACATTCGCTTTAGCTTGTTTGACCTGAAATTCAGATGCCAATCCTTTGCTATATAAAAGTTGAATAATTGAAAGAAGTTTTTGTTGCGTTTGTAATTGTTGCTGGGCAATGTCTAATCGAGATTGTAATCCTCGAATATTAATATAAAGATTTGCTGTTTGTGCTGCGACCATTAAACGGACTGCTGATGCTCCTGCATTCGAAGCCTGATAGTTTGCTAGAGCACTTTCACGGTCTCTTCGAAGACCCCCGAAAATATCTAATTCCCAAGTGGCACTTAGGTTTGCCTCATAAGAGCTACCATGTCGGTCAAAATTAGGTATTGAATTTAAAACTTGCCCCAGTGGAGTTTCAACGGATTGGTAAGCTTTAGCTGCTTGTGCGTCAACAGTACCTATTGGGCGTAAAGAAGCATTGACTGCCGATAAGCCTGCCTGAGCTTGAGTCACACGGGTATATGCTTGGGCCAGATCAAGATTTTGTTTTAATGCTAATGTGACATATCGAGTAAGTTGAGGGTCATTAAAACTTTTCCACCATACTTCAATATCTGCTTTGGTTTCGTCACTTGGTGAGTTTAAGGGAGCGCCAAGATATTGCTCGGGTAGAGATATGCTAGGACGTTTATAATTAGGACCTACGGTACAAGCAGCAAGAATGCTGGTGAGTATTGGTAGGAGAACGATAGATCTAGATAACATATTTTCCCCAAGGCGAGATTTTGAACAATGGCTTAATTGTGACTATAATACAATTTAGTCACTTGTTGTCAATATCAGGGGGCAAGAGTTAAACTACAACTTTCACACAAAGGTTTAAATTGAAAATATGAGTAAAGAAAAAAGTAGTTATCCTGTTTCAAAGCGAGGACCGGAAGATCATGAGGTAAGGGACCAAATCGTGGTTGCTGCTACAGAGCATTTCAGCCGCTATGGTTATGAGAAAACTACAGTTTCTGATCTTGCAAAATCTATAGGCTTTTCTAAAGCTTATATTTATAAATTTTTTGAATCTAAACAGGCAATTGGCGAGATGATTTGTGCCAATTGTTTGCGTGAAATTGAAGATGAAGTTAATGCTACCATTCAAGAAGCTGAATATCCTGCTGAAAAATTGAGAGTGCTTTTTAAAGTAATTGTGGAAGGGAGCCTTCGTTTATTTTCTCAAGATCGTAAGCTCTATGAAATTGCAGTTTCTGCAGCCTCTGAGAAATGGGATGCTACGGTTGCTTATGAAAATCGAATTCTTAAAGTACTACAAAATATTATTCAAGAAGGTCGTCAAACTGGTGATTTTGAAAGAAAAACACCAATTGATGAAGCAGTTAAGGCTATTTATTTAGTTATGAGACCTTATCTACATCCATTACTTTTACAACATAGCATTTCATATAACGCTGATGCTCCAGTGTTGCTTTCTAGTCTTGTACTGAGAAGTTTATCGCCATAATAAATTGTGACTATTGACTAAATTGGTCACTTGATTAAAAATGAGTCTCCTGATTAATTTCTTCAAGGGGGGGACTCTAATATGCGTTATCGTCGCCTTATTCCATTTGCTGCAATATATTTATTTCCTTTTTTCTTGCTAGGTTGTGCTGAAAATACACAATCTGACCCCCGTACTTCGGCACCATTGGTACGAGTCGCAACTGTGCAAGAAGAAATTACTTCTGACTCAAGAGCATTTACAGGCACGATAGGCGCACGGGTAGAAAGTGATCTTGGTTTTCGTGTCTCTGGTAAAGTAATCAAACGGTTTGTTGAGGCCGGTCAGACGGTAAAACGCGGACAGTTACTGATGCGTATTGATCCGGTTGATTTGGAACTTGCTGCCAAAGCTCAGCAAGAAGCTGTAGGCGCAGCCAAAGCACGTGCTGAACAAGCAGAAAAAGACGAAGCTCGATATCGTGATTTGCGTGGAAGTGGGGCTATATCTGCTTCCGCCTATGATCAGATTAAGGCAGCAGCAGATACGGCGAGAGCACAACTAAGTTCAACGCAAGCTCAAGCTAAAGTCGCATTAAACGCCAGTCACTATGCCGACTTAACAGCCGATGGTGATGGCACAATTATGGAAACACTGGTTGAACCGGGGCAAGTCGTAAGCGCGGGTCAAACAGTAATTCGTTTAGCTCATTCTGGTCAAAGAGAAGCAGTTATTCAGCTTCCCGAGACTTTACGCCCTGCAATAGGAGCTATTGGTCAAGCCACTCTCTTTGGTAAAGAAAATATCAGTGTCCCAGCTAAGCTTAGACAGTTATCAAATACAGCAGATCAACTCACTCGTACTTTTGAAGCACGTTTTGTATTAGACGGAGATTTGGCAAACGCTCCTTTAGGTTCAACCGTCACTGTACGTATTGGAGCTCAAAATCAGAGTTCACAACATTTTTTACAAGTACCGATTGGTTCATTACTTGATAAAGGAAAGGGAGCAGGAGTATGGGTAATTAATGGAAAAACTCAGAAAGTAACGTGGCGTTCTGTTGTTGTGAAACAGGTTGATGATGAATATGCGTATGTAACTGGCAATATTCAGAGTGGAGATCAAATTGTTGCTCTAGGTGCACATTTACTTCGAGAAGGCGAGTTAGTCCGTATTGCATCACAGGCAAATAATCCTTCAATTGGAAATGAAGGAGGACACTCATGAGTGAGAAAGGTTTTAACCTGTCAGCTCTTGCTGTTCGTGAACGGGGTATCACTCTATTCCTGATTTTTCTAATTTCAATTGCAGGCGTTGTTGCATTTTTTAAATTAGGTCGAGCTGAAGACCCAGCCTTTACAGTTAAGGTCATGACCATTGTGACTGCTTGGCCCGGTGCAACTGCACAAGAAATGCAAGATCAAGTTGCTGAAAAAATCGAAAAACGGATGCAGGAGCTGCGTTGGTATGATCGAACAGAAACCTATACAAGGCCTGGGCTAGCTTTTACGACACTAACCTTACTTGATAGCACACCTCCATCTCAAGTTCAGGAGGAGTTTTATCAAGCGAGGAAGAAAGCAAATGATGAAATGAGTAATTTACCTTCAGGGGTAATTGGGCCACTTGTTAATGATGAATATGCGGATGTAACCTTTACTTTATATGCTTTGAAGGCAAAAAATGAAGCACAAAGATTATTGGTGCGTGATGCAGAAACAATTAGACAGCAGCTACTTCATGTACCTGGGGTAAAAAAGGTCAATATTATTGGCGAGCAACCTGAACGTATCTATATTGAATTTTCACATGAGCGCTTGGCAACACTAGGCGTAAATCCACAAGATGTGTTTGCTGCACTTAATAATCAGAATGTACTTACTCCAGCTGGTTCTATTGAGACCAAAGGTCCTCAAGTTTTTGTCAGATTGGATGGTGCTTTTGATAAGTTACAAAAAATTCGAGACACACCTATAACTGCTCAAGGTCGTACCTTGAAATTGTCAGATATTGCGACTGTTAAACGTGGTTATGAAGATCCTGCAACATTCATTATTCGTAATGATGGAGAACCTGCTTTATTGCTAGGTGTAGTGATGCGTGAAGGGTGGAATGGATTAGATCTTGGTAAAGCATTAGAGAGCGAAGTTGGCTCAATCAATGAAGATTTACCCCTTGGTATCAGCTTAAATAAGGTGACAGATCAAGCGGTAAATATTAGCTCGTCGGTAAATGAGTTCATGATTAAGTTCTTTGCAGCATTACTTGTGGTGATGTTTGTAAGCTTTATCAGCATGGGATGGCGAGTTGGACTTGTTGTTGCTATGGCTGTACCGCTGACATTGGCTATTGTTTTTGTGGCGATGTTGGCAACGGGCAAAAACTTTGACCGAATTACACTGGGTTCTCTTATTCTTGCCTTAGGACTCTTGGTTGATGATGCCATTATTGCCATTGAAATGATGGTCGTCAAAATGGAGGAGGGCTTTAGTCGAATAGCTGCATCTGCTTATGCATGGAGCCACACCGCAGCACCTATGCTTTCTGGAACATTAGTCACAGCTGTTGGATTTATGCCAAATGGCTTTGCCCGATCTACGGCTGGTGAATATACCAGCAATATGTTTTGGATTGTCGGTATAGCCCTTATTGCTTCATGGATTGTTGCAGTCGTTTTTACACCTTATTTAGGTGTGAAGATGTTACCTGATTTTAAAAAAGTCGAAGGTGGACACCATGCAATTTATGACACACCACGATATAACCGTTTCCGTCAAATTCTTGAACGTGTGATTGCGCGTAAATGGCTTGTTGCTGGTAGTGTTATCGGATTATTTGTTTTGGCAATAGGCGGAATGACATTGGTAAAAAAACAATTTTTTCCAATCTCTGACCGACCTGAAGTACTTGTTGAAGTACAAATGCCTTACGGTACATCGATTACGCAAACTAGCGCTGCTACAGCCAAAGTTGAAGCTTGGTTATCTAAGCAAAATGAAGCAAAGATTGTTACATCGTATATTGGTCAAGGCGCTCCTCGGTTTTATTTATCCATGGGACCTGAGTTACCAGACCCATCCTTTGCCAAGATTGTGATACGAACTGACAACCAAGAAGAGCGGGAAGCCTTAAAACATCGCTTAAGACAAGCTGTTTCGAATGGGCTTGCTTCTGAGGCGCAGGTACGTGTTACACAACTGGTCTTTGGACCATATTCACCCTATCCAGTGGCTTACCGTGTTACAGGGCCAGACCCAGAAAAATTGCGTGTAATTGCAGCTCAGGTTCAGCATGTTATGAATGCTAGCCCAATGATGCGAACTGTAAATACCGATTGGGGAACTCGTACACCAGCCCTTCATTTCACATTACAGCAAGATCGCCTACAAGCAGTTGGTCTCACCTCAGCTTCAGTGGCACAGCAACTACAGTTTTTGTTAACAGGTATTCCGATAACATCTGTGCGCGAAGATATTCGTACAGTACAAGTTGTTGCTCGTTCTGCGGGTGATATAAGACTGGATCCTGCAAAAATTGGTGATTTCACACTCACTGGGGCAAATGGACAACGTATTCCTCTGTCACAAATTGGCAAGATTGAAGTACGGATGGAAGAGCCTGTCATACGCCGTCGAGATCGCGTACCAACAATAACCGTTCGTGGAGATATTGCTGAAGGATTGCAACCACCAGATGTATCTACAGCAATTACCAAACAGCTTCAGTCAGTTATAAAAAATCTACCGAAGGGCTATCGCATCGTTGAAGCAGGTTCTATTGAAGAGTCGGGTAAAGCTACTAAAGCCATGCTTCCTATTTTCCCGATCATGTTGGCAATGACTTTGCTCATTATCATTCTTCAGGTGAGATCTATAGCTGCAATGATTATGGTGTTTCTCACCAGTCCATTGGGATTAATCGGTGTGGTACCGACGCTTCTATTATTCCAGCAGCCTTTTGGTATCAATGCCTTAGTTGGGTTGATTGCATTGTCTGGAATTTTAATGCGAAACACACTCATCTTGATTGGTCAAATTCAGCAAAACAAGCAAGCTGGACTCGATCCGTTGGATGCTGTTGTGGAAGCAACAGTACAACGTGCCAGACCCGTCATATTAACGGCTTTGGCTGCTATTTTGGCTTTTATTCCTCTGACTCATTCGGTGTTTTGGGGAACGCTAGCTTATACATTGATTGGTGGAACACTGGCTGGAACCATTTTAACTTTGGTTTTCTTGCCGGCTATGTACTCAATCTGGTTCAAAATCAGAGTCAAACCAACAGCTTAATCATCAGATTCTTAAGTTTAAAAATTATTCGGAGTTCATATGTCAAACTCACAAGTAGTGGTAATTACCGGTGTTTCATCAGGAATAGGTCAAGTCACAGCAGAAAAATTTGCTAAAAAAGGCCATAAAGTATTTGGAACAGTCAGAAATAAAGTCAAAGCCCAACCTATAGAAGGGGTTGAGCTCATTGAAATGGATGTGTCTGATGAGGACTCTGTCCAACTTGGGATTCATTCTATTATTGATAAGGCTGGGCGTATTGATATCTTAATTAATAATGCTGGAGCAAGCCTGACTGGGGCAGTAGAAGAGACCTCTATAGAAGAAGCAGAATTTTTATTTAATACGAATGTATTTAGTATTCTCCGTACTATACAAGCGGTATTGCCATATATGCGAATACAACATTATGGAAGAATCATAAATATTAGCTCGGTATTGGGTTTTCTCCCTTCACCTTATATGGGGGTATATTCTGCAACTAAACATGCGGTTGAAGGATTATCTGAATCTTTAGATCACGAGCTTCGTCAATTTGGGATTCGCGTGACATTGGTGCAACCTTCTTTCACCAAAACCAATCTAGATAAAAACGCACCTGTAGTAAGTTCTAAAATTCCTGAATATGACAATGAACGTAATTTAGCTGCGCAGGCCATATCGAATCAGATTAATCATGCATCCCAACCAGATGCTGTTGCAGATATGATCGTTACAGCGGCATTGAATGATTGGCAAATGCGTCGCACACCATCTGGACAAGCGTCTTTGTTAAGTAAGTTACGTCGCTTCATGCCAAGTGGCCCTGTTGATAAGAGCATTAGAAAGACTTTTGGTTTGAAATAACTTATTTATTATTTTTAATATTATAAAATCTAAGCATAAATTTTATGCTTAGATTTTAATGTTTGTGCGAACCAATTTTTGAAACATTATTTAGTAAATATGATTGACTCATATTCTTTATTTTTAGCTATATTGACTGAATCTAGGTGTGTGAAGTTAAAATTTTAAATATCAATTATTTTAGATAATATATAACTGAGTTACTTAAGAATAATGAACTTATTGGTAGTAAAGTTTTGAATAAATAAAGATTTTTTAAGAGGGCAGATTAATGCTTTTCGATTCATGATTCCATAAATTAAATATACATACTCTTGCGATGAACCAACTAATGCAAAAAGTTGATCTTGCTGATCAATACCAATAAGAATTTCATTGGTTAATTTTAACATATCAAAAGGTGAGGCATTTTTCTTGGCCTCAACAGATATATTGAAATTTTCAAAAGTTTTCTTGATATCAAGTAATGAATAATAGAAATTTTGCTGATTTCGTTGAGCTTGCAAATAAACAGCAATACGTTCTATATCTATTGGTTTATTGTGTTTTGCAGCAACTGCTGAAGCAAGAATAAAAGAAATATTTGAAGTATTTGAGTCTATTGAACCCACTTTAAGTTTAGAAATAGAACTCTGGATATTATCAGGTATATGTTTGACGGAAGCTGAGCACATATTTATTGACCTAGAGACTGTGGTAGCTTGGGATGTATTCAGCCCTGCTAATAGTGGTATGAAAACCATGAGTTGTTTTAATTTAAGCGTCATATAAAAGCTTGTATAAAGTTTTTACTTAGCAAAACTTTAAGTTCCCGTAGCAGTTTTTGATGCCTATCTGTCCAGAGTCAATAGGATTAATAATTAACTCTCTACCAACTAATCCTCCTAATGCCTCGCCAAGTCCTACATCAATCCGCTGTTGTGTTTCGATATCAGTAAGTATAACTTTCGGTAAGGAAAGCCACCATCCAGGTTGAGCAGCTACAGTATTTTCGAAGCTACCAGAACTTATTTTTTGCCACTGGATAGCTTGTTTTTGTAAGGATAGTGATGTGTCACTAGTAGGAATTGTTCCTGCTGCATCTTGGGCTAGTAAAATTTCATGGAAACCAGACAGAGGATAATCTTTTAATGTGGCATTACTGAGAGTTAAACCTAAAGGTAGATCTAAGATACCTAATAGTTTTAGTGGACCAGTTTTAGCGACTACATTATCCAGCGTTGCTGTTGTAGAGCGGTTAAGAATAAGCGGTTTGTTATAATCATTAATATGTGCTTCTGTAGAGATTAATCCATTTTCAATCACTACATTCTTCAGAACAGTATTCGTAAGTGTTAAATTCAAATCACCAGATAAAGAGTTAATTCCTCCTGTGTCATCAGCTAATGTTGTTAAATCTGTATTTGATCCCAATCCAAGTTTGCCTAATATGCCTAATGCCCCAAGGCGAAAACCAACAATTTCTCGAGTAGAAGCACTGTCCGGCGATTTTATAGCAAACTCGATAAAAGGATTAGTAATAACGGCATCTGATCCTGCATAGCTACCATTTACGGGGAGGACACCTGCTAAACTAATATTTTCAATATCAATGTCACAACCCACTCCTTTAGTCCCACCGCAACCTAACTGTAAACTTTTAATATTTGCATTTAACTCTACTTGTGCTTCCATTCCGAGACGATAAAACCCTACATCTGTATTTGGATTACCATTTTGATTAGCTGCAATATTGGTTAGATTAAATAATGCTTGACCAGTTACACCAGATAAACTCTTATCATCTAAGAGGTTGAGTTCTGCTTTTACAAGTGAACTGACCAACATCAATGGTATTGTAAATAAGAAAGCCTGTTTTATACTTCTAAAATTGTTCATATCAGTTCCTTTGCTTAAAGATGATTTAGCTCAAAGGAAAGTTTGCATTTCTTTATAAGCTCAATAATCTTTTGTTTTCATAGGCCTAGTATTATTAATGTCCTTTCCTAGGCAATATGGATATTTATAAGCAGCTCTATTGAACGGGAATTATGATTTGCTCTTTTGTGTGAATTAAACAAAAATAAAGCATAATGTGTTCAGTGCACACATTATGCTTATAATATGTGCGCGGTGTCAACATGTCTTCTATACAATCTCAAAAATCAAATTATCATCATGGAAATGTGCGTGAAGAATTATTAGATGCAGGATTAGCTCACCTAAAAAATAGTGATGCTGAGAGCCTTAGCTTTCGAGAAATGGCGAGACAAATTGGGGTAAGCGGAAATGCGGTATATCGGCATTTCGAAAATAAAGAGAGCTTTTTAGCAGCATTGGCAGCAAAAGGATTTCAGCTCTTGCAAGAGGAGCAAAGCCAAACGTTGCAAGATGCTAATTCTCAGCCAGAGGCGTTAAAATTATTTGGTTTAGCCTATATTAACTTTGCAAAAAATAATCGAAATCTCTTTGCCTTGATGTTTAATCCTGACTTACAAAAGAATGAAGCATTTGAGTTAAAAGAGGCAGTGGGTAATACATATACTCAGTTACATCAATTAACTGCTTCAATATTGGGTGTGGATGAAAATGACGCTCAAGTTGAAGTATTAGCAATGTTGAGTTGTAGCCTTGTACATGGTCTATCTCATCTTTTATTAGAAGGGCGTTTGGCTGAATCAGAAGAAAAAGCGAATAATTTAGTCTTATTAATTATGAACTATGCTACGAGTTTGCTTACTGGAGCTGGCGTGGATAAGCATTAAAATATTAAATATAAATTTATTTTTGCCACCTAAAATTTCGGGGAGAAATGCCTTTCCAACGTTTAAAGGCTCTGGAAAATGCTGAAACTTCGGAATAGCCCAATTGAATGGCAACTTCTTCAACTGTTAAATTGGTGGTTTTGAGTAAGTCTTCGGCTAAGTCTTTACGAATGTCATCTATAAGCTGTTCATAGGTAACTTCTTCAATTGCGAGATGACGTTGTAATGTTCTGAGGTTGACCTGAAGATGGGCTGCCATTTCATCAATTCTGGGCATTTGAGAGGGTTGTTGGAGTAAAATATTTCTGACTTTTTGGCTATAGCTGCCTAGAGAACTTCTTCGCATCCAAAGTTGTTGGCATTCTTCTTCATATCGTGCACGAATAAATGGGTCTGCTTGAGGTAATGGTAAATCAAGCAAACTGCTTTCAAAGATAATACAGCTACGTGGTTGATTAAATTGAATTGGATATCCCGTTAATTCGGGAAATTTATCGGCATAGACAGGTGCAGGTAAGGCAATATTAATGCTCATTACAGGAAATTGTATAGGTAAGACATCTCGTTGAATTGATATAACAGTTATAAGATCTCTTTCAACCAGAAAACACGCTAAGTCATCAGGTAATTGACTATGATCAAAAATCAGTAATGTATATATATCTTCCTGAATAACTTCTAAATTGCAAAAAATGGAACTAAGTTGAAAGTATCGCATAGCAAAATGTAAAGCTTCTTTCATTGTCTGACTACTAAGAATGGCAAAACCCCATGCACCAAATGTGGTTGTATGGTGCCTTAGACCTGCTTCTATACTCAAGGGAAGTGTAGGATCTAGTAGTTTAAGTAAGTTTCGAATAACTAAAAATTCTTGTTCTGCTTTTACCTCAAAGTTAGGTTGCGACAAATCATCCAAAGAAATATGTGTGTTTTCTATACAACTTCCAGGTGTTAAACCATGTTGCTGACCTATCATAAGCAATATGCGAATAGCACTAATACTGCGAGGAAAATCCCAATATAATTGTATAGACATGCTTTATGTGTCATGAAATGTCAAGTTTGGTAGTATAAAGTCATTCTGCTAATGTTCAAAACTTTATATCTTTTCGGATAGGATCAAATCCGATAGGGATATATAAAATGCTAAATAATAAAGACGGCAAGCACGAAAGTTTAACGGTTGCTTTAAAAGCTTTATATGATCAAACTAAAGCAAAAGTTGGTGATGCAGACCTAGAACATATCAGAAATGTTGCCGCTTACTCTCAAGCTATTAAAGCGCGTAGTAATGAGTTGATCCAACAAGGTGGAAAACCTAATGCCATAATGCGTGGCGCGATATTAGGTGCATTGCATACATTACTTGAGTTTTCTGAACTTGGTCATAACATCATGCATGGTAGTTATGATCATTTGCCAAATGCAGGTTCTTTCCATTCTGAACGGTGGGTTTGGAATTTTATGGTGGATCCTTATGAATGGCGTGTGATGCATCATCAAAATCACCATCCTTTTACTAATATCGTTGGCGTAGACCATGATTTAGGATATTCCTTTTTACGTATTAAGCCAGGTCAGCCATGGTATGGTCACCATACTTTGCAACTTCCACTGTTGTGGGTTTTATTATTAACAACACCTAATCTTGTATTTTCTTTATTTACTGGAGCGTCAGCCGCTAAAACAGAAGGGCGTAAAGTACTTAGTCGAACAACCATTGAACAAACCTTAAAACTAACAAAAAAATATATTGCTCAGCATTTTTGGAAAGATCCTCTTTCGGTTTCTCCTCATCGGATATTGCCGACATTTTTTGGAAATTATCTGAGTACAGTTTTGGGCTATGATTTGACGGTTGCAGTCTTATTTCTGGAACACCATTCACCGAATGTTGAGTTATTTAGTGACCCGGGATTGAGTGAAACAGAAGAAGAATATTTTCGCCGTCAAATTTTAGCAACAAGTAATTTTACGCCTTATGCCCAACTTGATAATTATTTTAAAACATTGTTGGAAGAGGAAGTTAAATTCGATAATCCACCTGCATTTGATGTGTTTTATGGTGGATTGGACACCCACTTAGAGCATCATTTATTTCCAGACTTACCATGTAACCGCCAAAGAGAAATCCAGCCCTTTGTTAAAGAAATCTGTTTGCAGCATGGCTTACCTTACAATGTTATGTCTCTTGAAGATGTTGTGCCAGATATGATGGTCAATGTACTCAAATTGGCGAGTCCTGTAGGCGAGCAAGAAACAGGAAATTTTTTTAAAATACTAAAAAATCCTAAGGAGTTATTACGTCGAGTTGTATATGGAGCCCAATATAAACTGCCAGATAATATGACGTATTTAAATAAGCCTCGTTTTTATAATGTACCTGTTAAGGTTTTAGCTGTTTTTCCGCAAGCAGGAAATCAGGCATTAATGATACGTTTTGAAAAACCACAAGGTTGGGAGGGCATAACTTGGGAAGCTGGTGCATTTATTTCTGTACGGGTGGAAGTCGAAGATGAAAGTCTGGTTCGACAATATAGTTTGTTAAGAGACAGTCACGAGGCTGCTAATTGTTTGGAAATTGCCGTCAAACGTGTAGAGGGCGGACGTGTTTCAAATTATATCAATGATCGTATTAAGAAAAATTCACATATGATTTTGGTAGGAGTACCGCAGGCCTCTCCCGATTTTATTCTGAAAGAAGTACCTAAACAGATTGTTTTCCTTGCGGGTGGTGTTGGGATTACACCAATTTTGAGTATGTTACGTAAGGCACGACGTGAAGCTCCACATAGTCAAGTTAGGTTACTTTATTTTAACCGTAATGAGAGATCTATTATTTTTGAACATGAATTACGTGAAGTTGCCAACTTATCTGGTTTTGATGTGCATTTTATATGTAATGAGATAGACCCTAATTATCCAATTTCAGGGCAGATGTATCAGGCGAAAATAAGTGCTGAATTACTAGCTAAAGTTGTTCCCGATATAACAGCACATGAAGTGTATGTTTGTGCTCCACCAGGATTTATTACTGCCTCAAAATCTATGTTACTGGATTTAGGATTACCTGAAATACAATTTCATACAGAGAGTTTTACCCCTCCGGTAGTAGAGCACCCAACTGATGGTAAAGATCATGTTATCCACTTTGCACGGAGTGGTGTTGAGATTGTGGTTGATGGCGGGACAACGCTATTAGAAGCTGCACGCTTGGCTGGCGTTAATATTCCATCGGGATGTGAAAGAGGGTTATGCCGTGCTTGTGTCTGTAATAAGCTACAAGGTGTTACTACTTTAGATCAATACAAGGCACAACCAGATTTACGAATTACCACCTGCAACAGTTTGCCTCGTTCGGATAAGTTGGTACTGGATATTTAACATCTTTGAATATGGAATTATTAATTTTTACTTTAAAGCTTAAGAGTTAATCACCACAATAATAAAAACCAGCGTATGGCTTGCTACGCTGGTTCCCAATATTGTTTAAACGAACTAACCTGAACGCTCAACTAACCAAGTACTTATTTCAGGCCAAACCGCCGTAGGTGCTTGGCTTCCGGAAACGACCCCCATGTGTCCACCCGGTACGACCTTAAACGTTTTATCTTGGCTGCTAATTAAATCCATGAGTGGCTTAACAGCATCAGCGGTCACAATAATGTCCGTACTACCACCCAGTGCTAACACTGAACATTCAATATCTTTTAAATAGGCTGTAAGTTCACCGAATTTCACTACACCATTGGATAATTCATTATCAATCCAGAAACGAAGGATGATGTCACGCATGACTCCCCCCGGATACGCCAGCATGTTATCGATAAATGAACTAGAAGTTGCGTGGTCAACAATAAATTCTCGGTTATCGAGATTTTTAAAAAGTTCCCAATACGTTTTTAGATTTCCAATCGGGTCGGTTAATTTAAAGCCTAGCGTGTTTTGCCATCCATGAATATGAAATGCCTTACTCGGCACATGGTGACGAATACGAAACGGCGTATGTTTGCGAACCCATTGCGCAGGTTTGGTTAAGCTGCCATAGAGTTTGCCCATATATCCGGCTTTATGCGTATCGATAGGGGAAGCTAAAATAATTAAGTTTTTAATATCTTTGTCTTTAAATAATGCGGTATAGCAGAGTGAAAGTGCACCGCCTAAACTCCAACCATGTAATGAAAGCTGTTGTTGACCACTGTGCAAGCGGACCTGTTTTAACATTTCAGGCATAAAGACTTTAATGTAGGTGCCGAAATTGTATTTTGCTTGGTGTCGGGTGGGCACGCCCCAGTCAATTAAATAGACATCAAAACCTTGTGCTAAAAAGAAGCGGACGAAGCTGCGAGTAGGAAACAAATCATAAATGAGCATGTTGACTGCTAGCGGCGGAACGATAACTAACGGTACGCGGTGTTTAGGTGTAGAGGTATTCGTCTCATTTCTATAATGCCGTAAGCTAATAATTTCATGCTTATAAATCACGTCAAATGGCGTTTTTCCTGACAAGGCAATTTGAGGGCCTCTAAAAAATAGATCCGATGCATTGATCAGCATGTGAGGTATTTTTTGACCAGCACGTGTCTGAAGAGATTTTTTAATGGACTGTAGCTGTGGAACGTTCTGACGAACTTTAAGCAATAAACTCATTGAACATAAAACCTATAAAGATGTTGCCCAGAACAATAACGAGCTGGTCTTTTAAGGATATTAAAGGGAATGAGAGCGAAGTTCAGTGACTTAAAAGACAGGATTTTTTGCTTAAGGTATCAAGGGGTAATTATTTTTAATTAACAATATTTTATATTAAGTATTTGAAATTAAATAATTAAATTAATTGTATGGGGTGATTTTGTATAAAATATTTAAAATTTAAGTTTTTCTTAAGAATCGTGAAAATTGATTGCTAGGGTAATTTTGTAAAGTTTATTTGTGTTTTTTTTACATATTAAAAAATAAAATATAATTATTTTACAATCCGTTAGGAATGTAATTAGAAAGTAGTATATATGGAATTTGTTTTTAATGGTTTTTATACACTAATTTCGGCGGTCATCGTTCTATTATTGGGCCGCTTTCTTGTTAATCGAATTGATTTTTTAAAACGCTACAATATTCCCGAACCTGTAGCAGGCGGTTTGGTTGCTGCGGTCGTCTCGCTACTTGTCCATACCATATGGGGATATAGCATTGTTTTTAGTAGCGAATTACAAACCAGCTTTATGCTCGTATTCTTTGCTTCTATTGGTTTAAGTGCCAATTTTATGAAGCTTAAAGAAGGCGGTATGGCTTTGGTTATCTTCTTAGTCTGTGTAGCGTCTTTCATTGTTGTGCAAAATGCGGTAGGCATGAGTCTTGCGACGTTGCTTGGTCTTGACCCACTCATTGGCTTAATTGCGGGTTCAATTACCTTAACAGGTGGTCACGGTACAGCCGGAGCTTGGGGTGAAATTTTAGAAACTCAGCATGGTATTCAGGGTGCTCTAGCTTTAGGAATGGCGAGTGCGACTTTTGGTTTAATTATTGGTGGTGTGATTGGTGGCCCGTTAGCCAAATTGCTTATCAATCGTTATAGCCTTGCTCAACCCAAAACTAATGCTGAAATCCAACAGCGTGATGGTCATGTTGAACAAAATTCGGATGATCTTGCACCGTTTGAAAACCCTCATCAAGTTCGTTTAATTACTGCTGACAATGCAATTACTACGCTAGGTATGTTCGCAGCGTGTTTGGCATTTGCTGAATTTATGACAGGCTTTAGTAAGGGAACTTGGTTTGAGTTACCAACCTTCGTTTGGGCGCTGGGTGGCGGTGTAATCTTAAGAAACATCTTAGAAAGCGTGTTGAAAATT
This sequence comes from Acinetobacter sp. V91_7, assembly GCF_031799075.1. Classification (NCBI taxonomy): domain Bacteria; kingdom Pseudomonadati; phylum Pseudomonadota; class Gammaproteobacteria; order Moraxellales; family Moraxellaceae; genus Acinetobacter; species Acinetobacter sp. V91_7. The sequence goes on along the minus strand of NZ_JAVQNT010000028.1, from coordinate 6,032 downwards.
GATATTTTTGACCGTGCGATTGATGTTTTTGGTAATGCATCATTATCACTTTATTTAGCAATGGCATTGCTTTCATTAAAGCTTTGGCAACTTGCAGATTTGGCTGGGCCACTTGTGGTGATTTTGGGTGCTCAAACTATTACGATGGCATTATATGCTGCTTTTGTGACCTTCCGTGTTATGGGTAAAAACTATGATGCAGCAGTGTTGTCAGCAGGGCACTGTGGTTTTGGTATGGGTGCAACGCCAACAGCAGTTGCAAATATGCAGGCCATTACGAACATGTATGGACCATCGCATAAGGCATTTTTAATTGTTCCGCTTTGTGGCGCATTCTTTGTCGATTTAATTAATGCAACGGTTATTCAGCTCATGTTGAAATTTGTTGTTTAATCAAAAAAAGCCCGTCAGGGCTTTTTTTATGGATTCTTTTTCTCAAAACTAATAATCGCCCTTAAACATAGTTTCACATAGAATAAATTGCAGATAAATAAAATGAGAAATGTATGAGCGCAGAAGCACATTCAATTAGCTTGGTTGCCCCTGTGGTTTTATTGGCGGCGGCTGTCATTGTAGTCCCTATTTTTAAACGTATTGGTTTAGGTTCCGTATTAGGTTATTTAATTGCGGGTCTGATTATTGGACCATTCGGTTTTGCTTTTTTCCAAGATTCCACCGCAATTTTACATATTGCCGAGTTGGGAATTGTGATGTACCTATTTCTGATTGGTTTGGAAATGCAGCCGTCACATTTATGGAGCCTTAGACGCGAGATTTTTGGCCTTGGCACACTACAGATCATCATTTGCGCATTGGCTTTGACTGGCGTCGGACTGTTATTTGGTTTTAAATGGCAAGTTGCTTTTATTGGTGCTGCTGGGTTTGTATTAACGTCGACTGCTATTGTGATGCAGTTATTGGGCGATCGAGGTGATTTGACTCAACCTCGCGGGCAAAAAATTGTAGCCATCTTATTATTTGAAGATTTACTGATTGTACCATTGCTCGCTATTGTTGCTTTTATGGCACCTAATCATGTGGTCGAAAGCACATCTGTACGTTTAGAAAATATAGGCATTGGTTTAATCGCAATTGCAGGTCTTATTGCGGCAGGTTATTGGTTACTTAACCCATTATTTAGACTCTTGGCAGCTGCTAAAGCCCGAGAAGTCATGACAGCTGCAGCATTATTGGTTGTGTTGGGTGCAGCATTACTCATGCAAGTCAGCGGTTTGTCCATGGCGATGGGTGCTTTCTTAGCGGGTGTGCTTTTATCTGAATCAACGTTTAGACATCAAATTGAAGCTGATATTGAACCATTCCGAGGAATCTTGCTGGGCCTGTTTTTCCTTGGGGTTGGCATGTCATTGGATTTATCAGTGGTTGCTCAAAACTGGCAACTCATTGTCAGTGGTGTAATTGCACTGATGCTTGCCAAAGCGCTCATGATTTATATTGTCGCCCGAATAACTAAAAGCCCTCATACTGAAGCCTTGGACCGTGCCTTACTCATGGCTCAGGGCGGAGAGTTTGCCTTTGTACTTTTCTCTGCTGCATTAAGTGCCCAAGTCATTGACGGTACAATTAAATCTAATCTTACCGCTATTGTTGTGCTTTCAATGGTGTTGACTCCAATTGTCGGTATTATTTTTAAACGGTTTACTCAATTTAAAGCGAATGTTTCGTTAGAAAACGTCAATATTGCCGAGGGTTTAAGCGGTAGCGTTTTAATGATTGGATTTGGGCGCTTTGGACAGGTCACCAGTCAATTATTATTGGCAAGAGGGGTAGATGTCACCATTATTGATAATAATACGGACATGATTCGAAACGCTGAAAAATTTGGTTTTAAAATTTATTATGGCGATGGCTGCCGCTTAGATATTCTACATGCTTCTGGCGCTGCAACAGCACAAGCGATTGTGGTGTGTGTAGACAGTAAAGAGACAACCAATAGAATTGTAGAACTCGTCACACATGAATTTCCTTTAGCGAAATTATTAGTCCGTTCATATGACCGCGAGCACTCACTGCATTTAGTCAAACAAAAAGTAGACTTCATGATCCGTGAAACGTTTGAATCTGCGATTAAGTTTGGGGGAGTAATTTTACAAGAACTCGGTGTGGATGAAGACGAAGTAGAAAGAATTACTGAGGAAATTCGAGATCTTGATAATGAGCGCTTTGAAACTGAAATCGCAGCAGATGATGTAAATGCGGGAGTCGGTATGCAATATACACATACGCATCCACGACCAACAGCACCATTGATTCGACCAAAACGGGAAGGGCGGATTTTAAATAAAGAAGATAGCTCAGATAACGATTCTTGATAAGTATAAAGTTCAGTAAAAGCGCTCTTTAGAAGAACTTTTACTGAACAATAAATCCGATGCGCCTATCAATCAAACCATCTTAACTGAGTGAGATTAGATTTTTAGTCACATTATAAGCCTAACTACAAATGCTCTAATGCTGTGCCTTTCACTGGGTTTCTACGCCAGTAATAAGGCTGCAAAAATCTAAGAAAAAGCTTCCGCGGCGTGATCCAAGCGATGCGTCGGTTGGCTTTTTTATTTTGAATAATTTGTTTGGCTAAATATGCACAAACAATTTCTGGCGGATCAATCACAAAGAAAAATAACCGTTTCATCTTTTTCCAATTTTGGATGTTGCCATTGGTCCAAGAAGAAACTAACAGGTCTGTTGCAACCATGCCCGGGCTGAGTGTGCCAGTTAAAATTGGAGTCGATTTTGTTTCTTTATAAAGTGCTTTACTGAAATAACTTACGGCCCGTTTTGTGGTTGCATAAGGCGTCATGCCTGCACTCCATTCGCCGTTGCTTCCCCAACCTTCCATATTAAAGATTTGACCATAACCTTGTTTAAGCATTCCCTTTAGAGCTACTTGTGAGCCAAGCATCGTGCCTAAAATATTAGTTGAAACAGCCGCGTTTAACTCTTCTGGCTGAAGGTCGATAAAGTCTTTGGTGGGGTGGCAGCTTCCTGCGTTATTAATCCACACATCGATTTGCCCAAAGCGCTCAATTGCACCATCCCATAGGGTTTGCACATCAGAAATTTGAGTCACATCGCAACATAGGCCAATGAATTTTTCTTTATTGAAATGAGCTTCTAAATGAGAAAGAGCCTGCTTAAGATGCTCTGGGTTTCGTCCAGCAATGACAACTGAACATCCAAGATCTAAAAAAGCATGGGCAAGGGCTAAACCAATACCTTTTGTACTGCCTGTAATGACCACACTGCAAACTTCAGTTTTGGGTAAACTCATTGCACTCTCTATATAAAATCTTTAAAAATAGTTACATGAATGGCTGTGAGTTAATTTAGCTCATTTAATAAGATGAGATAGACAATAGATAAACTTATCATCGAAAGATTCATTACGATAGGGTTGTAGGGCAAGATCAGGGTAGAGGGTATTAAAAAACCAATTAAAAGAAGCAGCCCAAGCAAACCCAAAATGCTTAAATAATGAATATATTTATGTGCAGTAAAGAGAAAACATAAACCAAAAATCATTTCAGCTATTCCACTCGCATGGCCTGCAAGTTTTGCGTTTTCGAGTGATAGTCCTAGCCATTGCCATACAAAAATTTCATCAGAATTAAGAAATAGAAATTTTGGAACGAGACCTTGATAAAACCATAAAAAGACTAGCACAAGGTTTATAAATTTGAAGATATTAATATTTTTCATTGAAATTACTTTAAGAGTTTAAAATTTTCTTTAGATTAGATTTGACCTATTATCTTTAGGTTCATTTCTTTCTTCAAGAGGTATTGATGAAGTCTATTTTACATTTGGACATATGCTTCTCAATTCGTTTGATTTGAAAGCAATATTTTGAGCCGCTGGTAAAAAAAATTGAGAACATAGGAGGAGTGTACTCCTATGTTTTGTAGCTTATGGTTCACTTACTAATTTTGATATGTTCTTTAAAAGAATATTTCTTATAAAATCTTTATGGCATTCATTTTTATTATTGTTGGAATATTGAACTAAATAACCATTCAATAGAGTGATTATAATAATAGCCCTATCTCTATATTCTTTTGAGGATATTTCATCATGTATTGGTAAAATTATTTTATACATGAGATCAAAATTATAATTTTGTATGATTGTTAATGCATCATGTACATAAGGTAAATGATCTGAAATGGAGAAAAATTCTTTAAAAATTTTTGTAACTTTTGGCTTTTCTATCTCATGAAATATATTAGTAATAATATTCATAAATCGATTGAGTGGGAGTTCGGTGAGATTCGTGGTTATTAAGTGTTCAATGTGACTCTTGTAGTCACTAATTAGCTTATTTAATAAGGCTTGTAATAAAATATCCTTATTTTTAAAGTAGTGTTGCAATGTGCTTAAGGTTATGTTGGCTTGGCTTGCAACTCCTCTCATACTAAGACCAGAATAACCTTTAGTAAGAAAAATTATTTCAGCGTTACTTAAGATTTGCTTTATTCTTACGTGCCCTTTAATGGTGGTAAAAGACTTTTTTTTCTCTATTTTATCAAAAGTATCAATTTTGATCATCATCCAACCTTTAATTAAAATTAAAAAATAAAGCGGCATTTTAAACTATGAGTTAATAAAAATATAAATAAAATCTTAACAATTTATTAATGTTATTTTCGGTCAATTGACCTGTAAATTAAATTGTAGGTCGAGCTGTTTAGAATGAGTTTTAAAATAGGTCGATCGACTTATTTGGCTTTCTTTTGAGGGTGAATTAATAGGTCAGAATACCTATTTTTTTATTATAAGTCTGTCTAATTTTTCTGCTTATTTAATTTGCTGTATTTTAAAGATAAATCTGTTTTTTTTTGTGTGTATTTTTATTTTTTGAAATGCAGAAATATGGTTATTTGAAAAGAAGCTTAGATGTTTTAGTCGATTTCATTATTATTTTTTAATCTAAATTTTAAATAAGAAAGATTGTTCTTTTGTAATATGCGTATACAAGTTAAATAAATTTTACTAAATTGTGAAAAGGATCACACAATGGTAAATAATTGATTTGTTTTAGTAATAAAATAAATTTTATATATTTTATTTATTGAGCTGATTCTTTTTTGTTCTACAAGTTCAAGCATTATATTATTTATATGTAGGTTATGTATATGAAAAAAATTCAGAAATCACTTCTTGCTGCATTAATGGTTGCTGGTTATGCGGTAAATACTCAAGCAGCTGTTACAGGACAAGTTGATGTTAAGTTGAATGTTTCAACAGGTTGTACAGTAGGTGGGAGTACAGTTGATGGAAATATGAACAAGTTTGGTACTTTAGACTTCGGTAAAACTTCTGGTACTTGGAACAACGTTTTGACAGCGGAAGTTGCTTCAGCGGCTGGTGGCGGTGATATTACAGTAACTTGTGATGGTACGGATCCTGTTGATTTTACAGTCGCAATTGATGGTGGTGAACGTACAGACCGTAGTTTGAAAAATACTGCATCTGCTGATTTAGTTGCCTATAACGTTTACCGCGATGCAGCACGTACAAACCTTTACGCTATTAATCAGCCTCAACAGTTTAGTGCTGTAGGTGGAGAAGCTACAGCTGTACCAGTTTTCGGTGCAATTGCTCCAAATACAGGTACAGCCAAAACACAAGGTGATTATACCGATACTCTATTAGTGACAGTAAATTTCTAAATTATAAAGAAATGATTAATTGAGTAGCAGGTTTACTCGTTATTGAGTAAGCCTGTTTTTAAAGGAGGGGGGATGGTTATTAATCGTTTTTTTGCATTTATATCTTTCAGTTTTTTTATTTGTTCAGTTAATGCTGGTGAAATTGAAGCAAAACTATCTACACAAATTGAATTATTACCTTCTTGTTCTATAAATGATCAGATTGTAGAGGGGAACACTGCAAATTTAAATTTTGGTAGTGTTGATTTTGGTGAAGTAACTTCTGCTTTTAGTGGCATATTAGATGTAAGCTTAATTAATAATGGAAATTCAGGTTTTCAAATTCAATGTTCTGGCATTTCT